>DAOVAG010000032.1 GCA_030671165.1 Candidatus Bathyarchaeota archaeon
GGCTCAGTAGACTTGGTTACTACCTTTGATTCAAGCCAAGTAATGCCTTTATCCAATGATACGTCTTTCGGGGTAGGTTATGCACCTTTAAGCCAAACGGAGAGAGTTGTTTTTGAGACTGAAATGTATTTGAATTCCGATCGAGTTAAAAAGGAACTTCCTGAAATTGGTGAGGATATTAAAGTTATGGGTCTTCGTCAGAATAAACACATAGATTTGACCATTTCAGCACCGCAGATTAGTAGTTTAACACCTAATCTTGAACACTATCTCTCAATAAAGGAAGAGATAAAAGATCGCGTTGGAGACTTTGGAGTTGGAATAACGACGCATCCTATAGATGTTTTTGTTAATACTGCAGATGTACCAGAAAGAAATGTTGTATACCTAACTGTAACAGGGACGTCGGCTGAACAAGGAGATGATGGTAATACGGGTAGGGGAAACCGTACCAATGGTTTAATCACCCCCGGTAGACCTATGTCTCTTGAAGCAGCGGCTGGAAAGAACCCTGTCAATCATGTTGGAAAGCTTTACAATGTTCTAGCTACTCAAATTGCAGAGAAAGTCTATGAGGAAGTCAAGGGGATTCAAGAAATTTATATAAAGATTTTGAGCCAGATAGGTAAACCAATAGATCACCCCCTGGTTGCGGATACTCAACTTATTTTAGAAAAGGGAATATCTTTAAAAGCGATCCATAACGACGTCAAAGGCATCGTAGATGAAGAGTTAGCCAATATTAAGAAGATAACTAATGCAATAATAGAAGGTAAAGTCAAGTTGTTCTAGGAGACGTTCCAGTTTCTCTAGCCTAACTAAAAAAGTCGGCATCTTTTTCCCTTAGGATAAACCGTTGAGATCAATGCCTTGTGAGTAACCTTTTATCTTTCATGGGGATATTTCTTAGCATGCGAAGATATCCAAAAAATAAACCGAATTATATTTTTATTTCTGGCGGTGTGCTTAGTGGTTTAGGTAAGGGTATCACAACCGCCTCGATAGGGCGTATTCTAAAATCTAAAGGATTCAAGGTAACAGCTATAAAAATTGATCCATATATAAATTTTGATGCAGGCACTTTGAGGCCAACAGAACATGGTGAAGTGTGGGTAACAGAAGATGGGGGTGAGATCGACCAAGATTTAGGTCACTATGAACGATTTCTCGGAGAAAAGTTAAGTAAAAACAATAACATTACAACAGGTCAAGTTTATTATGCGGTCATCACGCGAGAACGTGCAGGTAGTTATCTTGGAAAAACCGTACAACCAATCCCACATATAACTGATGAAATTAAAAGAAGAATTACCACATTAGTAGAAAAAGAAAGAGTTGAGTTTGTATTAATTGAAATAGGGGGCACAATTGGAGCTTATGAAAATGTTCTCTTTATTGAAGCAGCTAGACAGATGAATTATGAAGGTCGACGTGTTCTATTTGTACATGTAAGTTATCTTCCAGTATTAGGATCTGTCGGAGAGATGAAGACAAAACCTACTCAACACTCAGTTAAAGCTTTACAAGGGTTAGGCATTCAACCAGATTTTATAATTTGTAGATCTGAACAGGAATTAGATGAGCCGAGAAGAGAGAAAATTGCCCTATTCTGCAGCGTAAATATTGAAGATATAATCGCAAATCCGGATGTGAAAAATATTTACGAGATCCCATTGAAGTTAGATGAACAAAAAATTGGTGATAAAATTTTAAATAAACTTGCTCTTCAAGCAAAAAAATCTAATTTATCTGATTGGAAGAAGTTTGTAGAAAGAATGAATAATGCAACAAAAGAAGTGAAAATAGGAATAGTGGGTAAATACTTCGATGTTGGTAAATATAAACTGCGTGACTCTTACATTTCTGTTATTGAGGCAATTAAACACGCGGCAACTGCAAATGATGTTCAACCTAAAATGATGTGGATTGACGCAAAGGACTTTGAAGAAAAGGAAAGTAAATTAAAAATATTGAACGGAGTTGATGGGATTATTGTACCAGGCGGTTTCGGATCTGGGGGGGTTGAAGGAAAGATTTTAGCGATTAAATATGCTCGTGTAAATGAGATCCCGTTCTTGGGTTTATGTTTCGGTTTTCAACTTGCGGTAGTTGAATATGCAAGAAACATTTGTGGTTTAGAAGATGCAAATACAACCGAAGTGGATAGTGGAGCTAAAATACCGGTTGTTGATTTTCTACCCTGGCAAAAAGAGTTAATAAAACAATCGAAATATGGGGCAACTATGCGTTTAGGGGCTCAGGTGATAAGAATAAAAAGGAACACGCTTGCTTGGAGACTTTATGGTAACGATAGAGTTATCGAACGTTTTCGTCACAGATACGAAATAAACCCAAAATATATTAATGAATTCGAAACCCATGGCTTCATTTTCTCAGGAGAGTCAGAAAAAGATGAAGAAATTATGCAAATAGGTGAACTGCCAGAACATAAACATAAGTTCTTTATTGGAACTCAGGCACATCCAGAATTCACATCACAACCATTAAAACCTAATCCGTTATTCAACGGTTTCATAAGCGCATCTATTAGATAATTTCCATCCATGCAAAACTACACATTGAATTTTTATTATTTCCCGCTAGTTATTATTTAAACCATTACGATGTAAAACAAATATTGAGCAGATGTTGACAAAATTTTTCCTTTGTAAATTGTGCAGAGAAAAATAATAAAGTTCATTCCATATGGATAAGAGTGCTATTAAATGAATTGAATTAAATCGTGGGTTAAAATTCATTCCTGTAACAAGTTTTAGAGCATATAGCGGAGTTTATGATGCAATTACCTAGATAATGATATTTTTGAATACGTCTCCAGCGCAGATTGTTAGTTCCACTCTGAGCATAATAAATAGATTACAATTAAAGATTTAATATAGGAGTTATAGACATAATTTCTTTGAAGTATCTATAGCAACACTATTATTCATAATTATTTTGAGTTATACGCTTTAACACGCGATCTACTTTAGTACTTCTTGGGATCTTGGCTCTTTCAAATAGATCCTTGTTTTTGGAAAGGGTCTTTGTAGCATCTACACCAACTTTACAGCCTAATTCAAGTTCCTGATCAGCGGTTGGATCTAAACTAGAAACACGAACATTGGGGACAAGCAACAGATCTCTATCACCTCTAAACCGTGTGGCTATAGCCCACTCTACTTGGTTTATATCGTAAACATCAATATCCGAATCGACAACAATAGCATGCTTAATACTTGGATTCGCAGCGAAGATTGCCATTAAAACGTTTTTTCCATCTCCTTCTCTAAACTTTTTAAAACTTACAACGCAGTGAAGCCAACCACACCCTCCGATAGTCATATTTACTGATTTAACCGATGGGACAATATTTTTCGAATATTCCCATATTCTGACTTCTTGAGGCATACCCATAAGTAAACGATGTTCTGAACCAGCAGGAAGTAAGGCCTGATATATATATTTCTCTCGCCTCATAATTCCAACCACTTCAATTATTGGTTGCTTTCTCTGAATATCGTAAGTAGAAGTGACGTCTACAAAAGGCCCTTCTAATGTTTCCTCATCTAAAAGGATCCTGCCCTCCAATACTAACTCGGCATCTGCAGGTGCATAAGCATCTACGTGCTCACACTTAATTAATTTGAGATCTCCATTCATCAGAGTATTAGCTATATCAAACTCACTAATCCCAAATGGGGCTGATGATGAAGCAGCTAATAAAATGGTTGGGTTGAGTCCGATTGAGATGCTTATATCTAATTTATTTTTAGTTTCACGGGTCATCTGACACAGTTTGTAAAGATGTCGTGGTACAATTCTTATCGCGAGGTGATTATTATCTAGAACTTGCATGCGGTGGATGGAAACGTTTTCTATGGTTCCATCTGGACTTCGAGCAGAAACGATAGCCGCTGTAAGATATGGCCCTGGATCTCGTTCATAATGAGTTAATATAGGAATCTTACTGAGCATAGGTTTTTCTTGTATTTCTTTAACGGGGCCATCTTCACATATCTTCGACCGAAGAGGGTTTCGAATAGCGGTAAGTAAGTGTTGGTACAAAATTGTGTTATCAATGTTTAGAGACTTACAAATTCGGTCTCTGGAAGCACATATCCCACCAACGATTGGAACATTATGATCTTTCACTTTTTCAAATAAAACGGCTGAATCCGCGTCAACACTTTTTAATATTGCAGGGATCTCGTATTTCTTTGATAGGGATTCATTAATACGTATAAGTTCTTTTGATTGATCTAGTTCGGATAAAAAACTTCTCAAATCCACCATATCGTTAGCACTCCATCAGTACAAAATATTATTCAATAATGATAAGCCTTTTGCATAATTACCTTAAATTCAATTATTTCTTGATCAAAGCTTATCATAATAACGGATAATTAAAAGTGTCTTTATTAAAGTATTATTGTAAACTTATCCATTTTTTGATAAGGATAAACTAGTATTATTAACAAATGATCTAATTAAGGTTGACGAAAAAATCTACATTAGCTATTGCTTAAAGAGAGGGGGCCTATTAAGAGAGGCTTTTCTCAACCCGATAAAGTTTTCCACTCTTTTTAACTTGAAAATTTACGTTGAGAAGCTTTTGGGTTAGCCAAATATTTGTAGATAGATGATCCGTCATTGAACGTGTTAAAAATACAGAGTTGCCGTCAGCTAATGCAACGTATGGAATAAGCATGTCAGCAAGATTGATATCGACGGTTGCTTGAGCCTTGAGTTCCTTTAAAAGTTTTTCTGCTACATTACTACCAACAATCTCACTAGACTTCCCCAGTTCACCGATTTCATCTACTCCTAAGAGTACGCCATAATCTGTTTGTGTAAATAATACGATGGAGCTGCCTTTCTGATGAGGATTCGAGGAATCGTATACCACTTTAATTTGTACGTCATAGCCACTATCTCTAAGACGTTGGGTAGCTGATTTTGCTTGGCGGTCAGCTACTTTTCGATTTTTTAAGAAAGTACAAACGGAGAGACCTTTCGTAATAATTGTTTTTCCAAACTTTGGGAGGTATAGTGCAGATAGTTTTTTACATGGTTGAACCGTAAGAGAAATTTCACCCATACCTCTTGGATAGTAACCATATTTATGAATTGTCAACTGAGTTTTCAAGCCCATTTTCTCAAGCATTGGCAGAAGTATATATTGTAAATAGTTTATGGTTGGTGAATACCTAACAGATGTGCCACCATTATTAACATGGATGTGTGTTCTTTTTTTGGCAAAAGCGCAGATAGGTAATATTGTCATCAATAACATTGGTATACTTCCAGCTGTACCAATCTGCGCCTCAATTTCGCCCCCAATAATCTCTGAAGGTTTAAACCAGAGTTCCTCTGAACCCAAGGTAGTACCTTTAACCTTTGCATTACACAATTTAGCAGCTATAAGTACGGATTCAAGATGTTGTGGACGTAATCCAGGTAAGCGGCGTCTTTTACGAATGTTATAGATGTGGAGTTCTTCTCCGAGTATGCTTGCCAAAGAGATGGAAAGGCGGAGGATAGTACCACTACCACTTTTCTTGTTACCATCAATCTCTATCAAAAAAAACACTTTTTTATTAATTAAAAGCGGGGTGAGATAAAGCGTTTCAGTTTCATATGGATCTATATGAATGGGATTACTATGTATATTGAGAATTTTAGAATTATTTTACGATGTTTTTAGTTGGGTGAAGACGATTTCAGAGAATAAAATGTATAAATAATGTAGTATCTGCTTGATAAGGAATAATTTCTTAATAGAAAAAAATGATTCAATGTTTATCTTAGAAATTATATTGTTAAAAGTAGATAATTGTTTATGTTATTCTTCCAAGGATGAAGGAGATAATCTGTGAATAGATAATTCTAAAAAATATTTCACACTCATTAAATAACAGATGGAAATGAATCTCTGTTTGGTTGGATAATTATCTTTAATGATTCATGTGGATTTGCTACTAGTTTAAAACCTTTACTTATTTCATGGAAGGGAAACTTATGGGTGATCATATCTTTAACATTGATCTTTTTTTGAGTTAGAAGTCCCAAGGATTCTCTCAAGTCGATTGGGGCTGCTCCATAGGAAGTCATTACGGTTATTTCGTTCTTCCAGAATTCGGTGATGGGTATTGTAATTTTTACTGTAGGTGGTGGTACAGCAAAAAATAAGATCGTTCCGCCTCTATCCACACATTTTAATGCTGATAAACAAGCTTGTCGTGCTCCAGTACAAACGATAATTTTGTCGGCTAGTCTTCCATTATTTATTTTTCTCAATTTTCTTTGAATGTTTGTTCTTGCATCTATTATACTATGGGCACCAAATTTTTTAGCTAATTTTAAGCGGTATGGGTTTATGTCAGCTGCGATAATGTTACGAACCCCCATAAGTTTTGCTAGCTGTATGTGGAGTATTCCAGAGATTCCAGTTCCAAGTATGAACAAGGTATCGTTTTCATTAACAGACGCTAACCTTTGGCCTCTAACGATGCATCCTAAAGGTTCAATAAAAGTCCCATCTACATATGACATATTGGAGGGAAGTTTGTATACACCCGATTTTACAATGATTTTTTGCACACGGATGTACTGAGAGAAGCCTCCAGGGTAGTAGTTTGTCGTATGAAGGGTTTCACATGCAGTATGGTGACCCCTTAAACAATATCTACATTTGTTACATGGAACATGGTGTGAAATGAAAACCCGATCACCAATCTTATACGTAGTAATGTTTTTTCCAATCTCTTCTATATACCCCGTTGCTTCATGACCTAAGACCCTCGGGGAACTGGGAAGTCTATACCATTCCGTCACGTCGCTTCCACATATTCCACAGGCCATAACGCGTACTAGTATTTCATCTGCATTTATTTCTGGTTTAGGTACTTCTTGTATTCTTATATCGGAATTATTATAGTAAACAGCAACAAGCAAAATGTCACCAATTTAATGGGATGGTTAATCTTTTACGGTTTTATTTTTATTAAATAGATTGTGCGCTTCTTTGGGGGTATAGTTTTCGTGAATTAGGGCTCTTAAAGAGCGTATCATAGCCACGGGATATTGTGATTGCCATACATTTCTTCCAAGGTTTACTCCTATCGCTCCGTTTTGTAGAGCATCGTAGATAAAGTTGAAAACTTCTATCTCGGAATCGACTCTAGGTCCACCAGCAATTACAATGGGCACTGGACAGCCTTCAACAACCTTATGAAAGTTTTCTGGGCAATAGTAAGTCTTAACTACTCTTGCACCTATTTCAGCAGCAATTCTACAACATAGAGCTAAGAATCTGGCTTTCCGTTTTTCAAGTTCTCTTCCTACAGCAGTTACTGCCATAACGGGTATTCCATAATCTTCGCATTCATCTACAAGTTTTGCAAGGTTTATCAGTGTTTGGTGTTCATACTTACTTCCTATAAAAATGGACATTGAGACTGCACTTGCATTAAGTCTAATAATTTCACGAATTGAGGTAATTTGATCTTCATTAGATAGATCGTCTCCAACAACACTTGAACCCCCTGAAACCCTTAGAATTATCGGTTTTTTACTTATTGGATCAACACACGTTCTAAGTATTCCCCGTGTCAGCATTATAGCATCTGCATATGGAAGAAGGGGTTTAATGGTTTCACCTGGTTTTTCAAGTTTATGAGTTGGTCCTTGGAAATATCCATGATCTATCGGTAAAAATAAAACGCGTCCATCCTTCTGGATTAGTTGAGCTAATCTATTTCTTATTCCCCAAACCATTTAGTTCACATCTATTTCATTGGTTTTAGAATCAAATAACCTTTTTCTATAAGCCAGTGATGAAATTGCCAAGTTGT
>DAOVAG010000167.1 GCA_030671165.1 Candidatus Bathyarchaeota archaeon
GTAGCACTATTTGATACAGCAGTCTATTGGATGACGTTTTATCAGATTAGTTCATTTCTCGAAATGGGTAAACCACATAAACGTTTGAGAATGGGACACCCGTTATCCACACCCTATGATGCCTATAAGACAAAAGACATCTACATCACAATAGGTTGCTCATCAAATAAACATTGGAAAACATTTTGTGAAGTTATTGGTATGAAAAAACTCATAGATGATCCTCTTTTCGAAACGAACTTGAATAGAGTTGAAAACCGGGAGAAATTATCAAGTATCTTAAATAAAATTTTCGTGAAAAAAAAGGGTAACGAATGGTTACAATTATTTCGAAAAGCAAGAATACCATGTGGACCGGTCAATACCATTGCTAAAGTTGTTACAGATTCACAGGTATTACATCGAGAAATGTTAGTAGAAATAGATCATCCTGTAGTAGGGAAGATAAAGGTACCAGGCATTCCCATAAAACTTTCAGAGACACCTGGAACGATCAGATTGCCTCCACCAGTACTTGGTCAACATACTGAAGAAATCTTAAAAAAAATGGGATATAGTATAACTGACATAAAAGAATTGAAAAGTGATAACGTGATTTAGGAGCAAACATCAAGTAATAAATGTCAATTTCTGAACCTTAGATTCATAAAACAATTTAAATTCTAATCATAAATGCGGTATTATAGACTCAAGATCTAGGTTAAAAGAAACGAAGGATTCTCCAATAGACGTCTTACTTCTTGTAGAAAACGGATCGCGGGAGTTCCATCGATTATCCTGTGATCATATGTGAGGCAAAGGAACATCATGGATCTAATCACGATTTTATCATTAATAACGACGGGTTTTTTCTGAATAGTACCAACTCCAAGAATAGCACTTTCAGGAGGATTGATTATAGGTGTGTTCATAAGGGTACCGAACATGCCAACATTAGTAATGGTGAATGTACCACCACGTACATCTTGTGGAAGTAACTTGGTGCCTCGAGCCCTATCGACTTTATCCTTAATACTCTTAGAAATTTCGATAAGACTCTTCTGATCTGCATTGTGAATTACTACAACGACCAGTCCGTTCTTCCGTGATACCGCTACACCAATGTTGAAATATTTCTTCACGATAATCTTATCATCGATAAGTGAAGAGTTGATGATCGGATACATACTGAGGGCTTGAACTACTGCTTTAACAAAGAAAGAGGTATAACTTATCTTTCGTTTAGTCAAATCTTCTGAGTTATCTAATGTCTTTCTCAAATTCCTCAACTCAGTAACATCTACCTCAGCAAAAGTAGTAACGTGAGCAGTGTTTTGCATACTAAAGACCATACGTTCAGCCATAGTTTTTCTCCAACCCACTAGGGGAATAATCTCTTCTATCCCTAACTTAGAGGAATCAAAATCTGCTTCGGTTACTCTAACACCTTGTTTGTAAGAAAGGATGTCTTCCTTCGTAATCATCCCCTCACGACCGGTCCCTGATATTTTAGATAAATTGATCTCGTATTCTTTTGCCAATCTCCTAGCTAACGGAGAAACGCGAACAGTTGTCTTTTCAGGTTTCACAATCGATTTTTTCATCTCTTGTTTTATAGGGAGGTCATCACCCAACTGAACTATAAAAGCGATTATTTCACCAACTTTTACAGTTGATTCGACAGATTGAGTCTTATAAAAAATGCCTGATATTGGAGCCTCAACTTCAACCATAACTTTTTGGGTTTCCACAAGTGCAAGTGGCTCAGTCTTTTTCACTTTTTCCCCATCTTTTATTAGCCATTCCACGATGGTGCCCTGTGTCATGAAGTGATCAATTTGGGGCATAAGAACATTTACAGGCATAATTTATTCCTCGACCAAAGATTTAAAATAAAAGAAAAAGAAGATTACACTACTTCCTTAGTAACTCTGATTATATCCTCCACATTAGGTATAACGATTTGTTCTAATAAAACCGTACCAGGTACAGGAGTTCCTGGATTTGCCACCCGCATCACAGGAGCGTCTAAATAACCGAGTGCTTTTTCAGCTACAATTGCAGCAATTTCAGCCCCATAGCCATAAGCTTTTGGAGATTCCTGAACAGTAATTAATCTACTCGTCTTTTTTACAGATTTAAGTATAGTATTTTCATCTAAAGGAAGCAATGTCCTCAGATCAATAACCTCACAACTTATACCTTCTTTATGAAGACTATTAGCCGCTTCAAGAGATTTATGGAGCATTTGAGCCGTAGCGACAATTGTAACATCTTCTCCCACGCGCTTTACATCAGCTTTCCCCAATGGAATAATAAATTCTTCATCAGGGATTGAACCCTCTCTCTCCCGTAGAAGTTTATGTTCTAAAAAGACAACAGGACTGTTGTCTCTAATAGCGGATTTTAAAAGACCTTTAGCATCACGAGGAGTCGAAGGCATCACAATTTTAAGACCTGGGGCGTTTAAAAAAAAGGATTCAGGACTTTGAGAATGATGTAAACCGAGACCTCTACCAGTAGCACCTACTGAAGCTCGTACTACCATTGGACAGGTGACCTCACCGCCATATTGGTAACATACCATTCGCGCACTGTTAACTAGATGGTCCATACACAAAGGAAGAAGACTGCTAAACATTAGCTCCACTATCGGGCGCATCCCATTTAATGTAGCTCCGACTCCTGCACCAACCATCGCAGATTCGGAAATCGGAGTGTTTAAAATTCTATCACTAAAGTCTTCCTTCAATCTAGGATAAAAATATTCAATGTCTTCCCCCATCATAAACACGCGAGAGTCCCGCAACATTTCCTCTCTAATAGCTTCAATTATTGCACTTCTAAAACCAATCTTTCTCACCATGAATAACCCTCCATTTTAAGCATATACATGTTTAAGCGCCTCCTCAACAGCAGGAAAAGAACTTTTTTCGGCAAATTCTACCGCTTCTTCAAGATCATGTTTAATTTTTACTTCTATCTCTGAAACCACCTGCTTAGTGAGAATCCCCTGCAACATAAGCTCTTTTTTAAGATCCATTATTGGATATCCTAATTTTCTCTTCCAAAACTCAATTTCCTCTTTAGATCTAGATTCTAGACGAGGGAGACCGGCATGTACAGACCATCTATA
>DAOVAG010000195.1 GCA_030671165.1 Candidatus Bathyarchaeota archaeon
GTCCTGACATTTCACGTTCATACGGGCCTGCCCAAAGTTCTTGATGACTATGCCCAGCAAATCGTATTTGTTGGGTAGCATCATCCTTTTCCGATAGTCGCCCTCATTTTTGATTAGTCGTTTTCCCAAGTTAATAACTCAACCAATCCAACCTCAGTAGGTCCTATTAAGTATCTGGTAAAATTGATTCATCTTCTGCGGTTTTGCGCGCGCAAACCAGATAAAACCAATCATTCTCTATGATCCCGGAACCTATTCGTGTTTAGAAATAACAATACCCGAAAAATTCTCTCCGATCCCGCTCTCACCCGGATCCCCCGATCACAGGCCATCCCCGGCGGCCTGGACCTCCTTGAACCTCTTCGCAATCCTCCCCATCTCCCCCGGAAGCCTCGCCCTCCCCGCCCACCTCCCCTCCGCCTGCAGCCTCCTCGCCACCCCCGCCAGCAGCCCCACGTCCCCCACGATCCTGTCCAGACTCCTCCTCACCGAGACGAACAGCATCCTCGTCCCATCGTCCTCAACCCCCGACCCCAACCACGCCATGAAGCGCTTCCAAATGTTCATATCCTTGCGCGTGCGTGCGAAATTATTAAGTTATTATTTGTTATGGACACTAGTTATTCTTGGAAATTATGAACACCATTAATTTGATCATTGATGTTTTGAACATCTACAATATTCTCAGGTTTTATGTTTTCCTTTAATAATGTAAAGAAAAAAGTAGTACCCTTATCAATCTCACTTTCAAACCATATTTTTCCTCCTAAAGATTCTACAATTTTCTTACATATCGTCAACCCAGCTCCGGAACCGGGATATTCTTCCTGAGTGTGAAGCCTTTGGAATAAACTGAATATTTTCTCTTCATGTCTTTTTTCTATTCCTATACCGTTATCTTTTACACTAAACAAATGACTTTCTTCTTGTTCTTCATGTTTTATCCAAATTTTTGGATTCTTTGATTGATTGAATTTCAATCCATTACTTACGAGATTGCTAAAAACCTGTTTAATCCATATTCTTTGAGTTTTTATTATTGGTAGCTCACTTAATATAATCTCACAATCTTTTTCCAATATCAAGGTTTTATGATCGTCTTCTATTTCTCCAATTAATTTGTTCAGATTCACAAATTCAAATTCAGTAAACTTTCTTCCAACTCGTGATATTGTTAGCAAATCTTCAATAAGTGTTTTCATTCTCTCAATCGCGGAATTTATCCTAATTAAATACTCTTTTCCAGTATCATCTAATATATCCGAATAGTCATCTAATAGAAAACTAGAGAAAGAATCTATCGTACGTAGTGGGGCTTTGAGGTCGTGTGAGACAGCGAAAGTATAATCATCAAGTTCTTTAACTGATCTCCCGAGCTCTACGTTCATTCTTGTTAATTCTTCTTCGTACTCTTTTGCTTCTGTAATATCTCTCAAAATCACTACAACTTCTCCACTAATTAATCCAGTTTTAATTAATGTAGCACGAGCTTCTACCCAACCTAGTTTACCATTACTACGCAAATATCGTGCAATAAGTGGTTCTGCCTCTTTTCCCGCAAGAATTGCAGCAAAAACTTTAAGGTATTTTTGTAGGTCTTTTACCTGTGAAGCCTGCAATTGTGTAATATGTCGCCCAATAACTTCTCCCAAAGGATAGCCTGTTAACCTGAAATATGCTTTATTAGCTAAAGTTACTTTTCCAGTTAGATCTAAAACAAGTATACCATCTGGAGCTAACTCGAATATTGAACGAAACCTTGTATCGTTGCTAGGATCTTTTGACAATTTTTTTTTGGCAAATAATTTTGAAATAAAATTTTGCGCGCGTGTGTTTAAATCACTAGCATTAGCCTCGGTTAGGTTCATTCTTCATTCATTTTCTATCGTATATATATCGTTACAGATTTTATAATATGTAATTAAAATTCATCATCATGTTGATGTTTAATAAAATAATTGAAGTTAGAGAGCTGTGAATACAAAAGATAGTTGGAATAAAAACAGGTATATTTTACCAAACCTTTTAGCTTTTAATATGTTATCTTGTTCAAATTGTTTCGTTAATGGTATTAACAATCTAAGTAATACTAAACTAATTCCGACAGGTATCGCAGGGATAAAAATGTTGGCTCCATGCCGTAGTTGTATTAATGGTATGACTGTCATCAGAAGAAGAACTCCGGCGATCATAAGTTGAACTTTTCTTTCCCAATTTAGCATGGTAGATAATGACTTAACTCCAAACTTTTTATCCTCCAACAGATCTCCCGATTCGTGTAATAGAGGTCCAGCAGTAATCATGAATATACCTGTAAGAACGCCGGTATAGACAGTTAGTAGGGAAAATGTATTTAGTACAGCATAACTTGCTATTAAACCACATAAGGTGTTACCCAAAAATATAGTAAAGTCTTTACATAGGAATCTTGTTTTTAATCTAATTCTGGGGTGGGAATAGAGGGTAAATAAACTATAATAGGTTAAGACGAAGAGGAAACTGTAAAAATTCACCAAGTAAGCTAAGGATAATCCTAGTATGCTAAATAGATAAACTACTTTTACTGCATCATCCCGATTTACATTATTTGCAGGTATGGGTCTGTTCTTTTTAACGGAATTTAGGCTGTCCATATCTTCATCTTGTATATCGTTGTAGACGTATACAGAAGATACGGTGAAGATCATTGAGATAATACTCAGGAAAGCTGGTCTTAATGGAGGAAATCCATTTCCAGCTATTAATAAGCTAAGAGCAGTAATCCATGACCATACAAATA
>DAOVAG010000023.1 GCA_030671165.1 Candidatus Bathyarchaeota archaeon
GGTATTCAAGGCTAGTAGCCAAATGACTTTGAACTTGTGCCCCAAGCACGTAAACGCGACGGACCGAAGATGAGAACCAACCATTAACGTAGTAGATCATTTCAGCCAGTTGATACTTCATCATTTCTGCACTTTCAACCATAGCAGCTGTACAACGTACAAAGACCGGCTGACCAACCCGACCTGCTTCGAGATTGGCCTCAACGGCCTGGTTCAAAGTAGTCCAATACTGCATCGATTCTTCGACCTTGCTTGTTGTCTGAGATATTTATAGAATGACTGATATTTATACCCCATAGCGTAAGCAATGTTGAGATTTAAGACTTTAAAGCAGAAAAGACGACAGTACTACATTCAAACTGCTTATACCGTGCGCTATGGTCAAAGAAGTTCATCGAGTGATTTTTTTTTCAGACTAGATTAGATCAATTATTTTTCTTAAGCTAACTAGCAATTCTATCATGTGCCTAGGTCTCATTACTCAGTCTTCTCAACCAAAGCATAACCACAGCTAACTAACTACAAGTTACGAGTACACTTATCACATCTAAAGCTAACGTAACCATCTAAACCAGCGAATTGTAATGACTTAGCAAGTGAACGCATAATGCTGGGCGCGGCGCATGCTAGCTAATTTAAGTTACATATCCAATCATCCAATACAGTCAAGTTTTTTATCTGGAATTTTGTTTACCATCAACTCTTACTAGATAGTCCTTATTAATCGTGAAGCGTGAACAAACCATTCTTATTTTCCATTCTTAAAAGAAGAATAAATTAATTGAAGAAACAACAGCCAATATTATGAATAGTCTTCTTATCCAGGTATTGCCCGCTTTTACCGCCATCTTAACACCGATTTTTGCTCCTAGAATGAAGCTTATTGCTAGAATTATGCCAAAAAAGAAATCTATTTTCAGGTTTATCAAGAAAATTAAAGAAGCTATCATTGATAGAATAGCGACGATGAACCTCGTTATTCCAGCGCTTTTGATAAAGCTTGTTCCAAAATATGAAACGAACATAAAAGTAAACATAGTAGAAATTCCAGCTCCGAAGAACCCACCATATATACCGAGTAAAAAGCTTAGTACTGCGATAGAGATGTAACTCTTTGTGGTTAAAATAATGTGTCTCTCTTCCAATCCAAATTTTTTCTTATAAATCGTTATACCTACCATAATTAGCATCAGTATGCCGATTATAGTTTTGAGAATGTTTTCATCGATTTGGAGAACAATGTTAGCACCCAAGAATGAACCTATCGAAGCGAATACGGATAGAAATAACGCTAGTTTTATTCCAAACTTTACTTTTTTGTGATAATCTATTGCTCCTACCCCAGTATTGAAAACCATTGCAAATCTGTTTGTTCCTATAGCAAGATGGGGTTGAAGCCCTAAAGAGATTAGAAGTGGAATTGAAAGCAGTGATCCTCCTCCAACTATAGTATTTATGACACCAGAGAATAAGCCACCACTAAAGAGGAGGATTGCTGTTATGAAATCCATACTAAACGAGGAAAAGCGTTTGATATAATAAATTTATCCCAAGAAAAAAAGGCAAAAGAATCATCCAACTCATGCTCTAGAATAGCTAACTAACTCTAGCTAATGGAGAATCCTTTCTTTTCTCTTGTATCTATTGCAATACCATTCTCAATTGGTTTAAGTGGAATTTTATGCGCGTGCTTGCTGTTATTCTTATCGGGATTGGTTGCACGTATAACATGTTTTATTGTGAACACAAATGATTCCGCCACAGGTAGAGCATTTCCATCGTTCTTGTTCGTTTTTTAGGAATTGCTCGATACCCTGTGTCTGAATGTTCCTCAGATTCTCAATCATACTCATTCCATATTTGGCTCTGGTGCGTGTATCTAGTGTTGTTAGATTTTCACATGGAAAATCTGTGCATTCAAAACAATACTCAATTTGTTTAGTTGCCAACGTATCACACTGTTTTTTAATAAATGCACATTGGCTATCCCTCGATCGACAGTTGCTGCAGGGATGTTTTCTTTTTTTACCCTTCATTGTATAACCAAAAAAAGAGATGCATATCCCGCAGTTCATGCCACATGGTGCGATGAGTTCAGGCACGAACTTTCCTTTTTGCATGGATTACCGAGTAATGAAACACCATCTTAACTGTTTGGGTTCGGGGATTAAATTTTTATCTAATCAATCAAAAAAACGAGAATGTAGCGCGAGCAAACTGTTATTAGAACAGGGGTTCTAAACTGTGGAATTGTATGTCGTAAGTTGAGGGATCAGTATTATGAGAGAGGAATTGATAGCTCCATGCGGTATGGATTGTGCTGTTTGCAGTAGCTACCTTGCTTTGAAAAATGATGTTAAAGCTAAAGGAGTGAGAATGGCTTACTGTAAGGGTTGCCGACCTAGAGACAAAATGTGTGCGTTTCTCAAGAAAAAATGCGAGTTACTTTTGAAAAACAAAGTAAGATTCTGTTATGAATGTGAAGAATTTCCCTGTGAAAACTTAGAACATATTGACAAACGCTATCAAACATTTTTCCGCATGAGTTTGATAGACAATCTTAAGCTCATCAAGAAGCATGGTTTAACCAAGTTTTTAGAGAGTCAAAAGAAAAAATGGCAATGTCCGAACTGTGGAGAAGTAATCTGTTGCCATAATGGAATATGTTTTAGTTGTGATTTGGAAAAACTGAAAAACAAGAAGAAACGTTACCGATGGGAAGACTAGTCAAAATACATTATACTCCTATAACTTCTTAGAAATCTCCATGAAACTAAAAACCAAACAACACGTCTAATCATGATTAGAAAAACGTGTATAGGCAAAATATTTTACGGGTAAATATGGGTGCAACTTTCATTATCTATAAATCATTTTCTCAGTTTCAAATGATAGTTTTTCTTTTTTGCAATTTCATTTAGTAATAAATGTAGTATCTTAGATTTGGCTTTAAGGGTCAATCCATTTGCTTTTTCCTTTGCTTCAGATAATGCCTTTTCTAGTTCTTCAATCTCCATTACTGTAGCTGCGATACAATAATAACTCTTAGATCTTCCTTCATTGAAATCTTCAAGCATTTCTTCTAACAACTTTTTTCTAATTTCTTGAAGATAGGTAAAATTCTCAATTCCTTTGTTCTCAATGAAGAAAATGTTATCATTCAGCTTTTGATAGCATACAAAGGAGTCATAATTCTCACTAAATTCTCTGTGTTTTTTCCACTTCTCACAAGTATCGCTTTCTTTGCAATCCCAACAAAACTCAATATTCTTCTTCTGTCTTACACACCGTATGAAAGTGCACCCTACATTCATTCTTGATTCACTTTTGCAGCCATCACATTTACTTTTAGTTTCTCTATGATAGGCTGGACAAAGTTTACATGAAAGTCCACAAATTCCAACTTTAGGATATTTAATAATCATTAAGGTTATCTAACTTCCTTTTAGACTTGTAAATATAATCAAAGTAGAATAACCAATGATAAATTTCTTTTTCTCAAAGATTGGTGATATTTTACTGGTAAATTAGGGGGAATACCATCCCCCGCACTAGTGGAGTGATTTCACTATTTTTTTCTTAATAAAGGGTCTTGTGCTGTAGTTAGATGCTTCCATCAGCAGCCCATAGCTTATTCAAGTTTATTGTGGAGCCACAGTTCTTACAGTAATATCCAGATTTGAGTAGACTCTTCTTTTCCTCGGCACAGTCTATACAGACGTCTCCGCACTTGGGGCAGTTGAATGAAACCTTCAAGCCAGCTGGAATAGTTCTATTAGAGTATGTCTTCAGGTCAACAAGGTTTGTGAATAGAGAATCAAAGCAATCATTACATGTCTTCATGACATCGATGTTGGGAATCTCGCCTTTATCAAACATATCCTTGCAGCTTCCACATACATGCCAAGCAAATCTATTACATATTACACAGTTTTCACCGATTTCTTTTATACATGATTTGCACATATAACCCCTGTTTGGTACATCATCTACACAAGTTTCGCAAAGATCATATTTATCACATTTAACACATTTGTAGCCTTTGCCAGCCTCAATAGGTTTTCCACAGCTTGGACAGTTATGTTCAACTACATCTATTCTCTGGACATCAGGCCTTACAAGCTGAAAATAAGCTTTACAGTGAGAGCAATTGTATTTATCAGATCCAACAGAAGTGACGGAAATGGAACCACAATTAGGGCATTTAATGAGATTAATACTCAAAACATCATCTTCCTATTGACATGTAAATAATCCTTCCATATTCAAGGCATGACCATTTAAAACTTCTCAATTAATCAGATTAGCTTGCTCTGACCTCGGTATAACGTTAATAAAGATGGATTATCAAGTTTTTTTATTATCTAAGGAGCCGTTGAACATGGAGGTAAATCTAAGGTTGGCTACACCTTGTGGTTCATTTTGTGGCGAATGTCGATTTTTTAAGGATGGGACGTGTGCTGGCTGTGGATATGTTGAAGGGAAACCGTGGTGGGGTGACTGCCGATTCTATTCATGCACAAAAGAAAAGAATATTGAGCATTGCGGCTTATGACTATTGTTTCCTTGCGATTATTATCTACAAGCTTATGACCCCAGTGAGGGAGTTTGGAGAGTCTTTTATCGTGCAGGACAACTTGTGTATAGAAAAAAAGTTGGTACTGATAAATGGTTACAAGGAAAAATAGAAGGCAAGAATCCTGACCCCAAATACCAAGAGAGCTGACAAACTCTCCTATATAACGTCTTTTGGCAGAGTATAACCTCGTCATAGATATCTGTTGGATACTTTGAACAGTTATTACGTCAATGCTATGTATCGCTGCTCCTTTACTTTCTGACATATGGGCAAACGTATCATCTCTCTTCAAGTTATTTGATGTAAATAACTCAAGTAATCAGAATGGGATAGATAAAATCGTTAGCTGAAAAAAGGGTTGGCAATTCATCGAGATCTACATAGCTTCTTGAGCGACTCTTCTGGCTTCTCTAAAACAATCCTCGCAATAATATTTTCCCCGAGAATAAGTTGCAGCTCCTGTTTCTTTTCCACAACTATTACAAATCGCCATCTATTTCACCTCCTTTTAATACATCGAGCGCATTTACGTGATAATTCTTAAAAACACTATATAAGCATTATCATAATAGTAATAAATAAAGCATAATATCAGGTTAATTAGCTAATCTAGTATTATGCATTATATGTTGATGGCAGACAGAATATATACCATAACCATTGCTATAATAATTATTGTACGTATTTAGATAACATAATCATAAGAGGAATGTCCACTATAAGTGTGGCTATTGTAGCAGGTATAAATCGTTTATACACTTGTAAGGTTCTTGTTTTAAAGTACTCAGATGTCACTGAAAAACAGAGATGTAGTGGAGATATCAAATGCCCAAAATACATGCAAGTATATACTAGACACACTTCTGGCGGGTTAAACTTGTACATGGGCAGTAACATGGATAAGGAGAGTGTTATAGATGGTGACGACTCCCCCAAAGCGAATCCAATCAACATAGGAAGAAAAACCAGTAATATAGGCGGCCACAGTGAATTAGCTTGAACGAGTGACATAACAACATCCCATACTCCTGAATCTTGAGATATTTGACGAAATATCATTACTCCAAAACCTATAAGCGCCATATTACTCATAGTTTTAAGAGACGATGCAACGGCAAACTTCTTTGAACGCGTCATAAAAAATAGGAGAATTGACCCAATGAAGACAGAGATAAAAATCTTCAAATTTAAGACAAGTGTCAAGATCACTGTAACTAATATCGGCAAAAAAGAAAGCAAAAATCTTTGTAAATACCGCCATTCAATCACAAATGCTCCTTTTTCTTTTATCCCCCTCAATCCAAATAGATAACCAAATGAAAGACCCACAACTAATACAGGGATTTGATAAATAATTATGGTGAATAAACTTACACCCGTCAAATGAGAAGCGATAACTAAAGCGGTTTCAAGTGGATACAACAAATGCGGTATGTGTCTGAACCACATATTCAAAAATGCCTTTCTTTCTTTCTCTATACCAATTTTGTCTCCTTCTGAGTCGACTAATGGTGCAGAAAAGAGCGCGCCTCCCGTGACTGGTAAGACACCGAAAATTGCTGGAATAATCGCTACCAGAATTTTTGATGGGATCATTTTTCCTAAATTTTCAGCCAAGTCCTGGGCTTTTCCCGTATTTTGATACATAAAATTCAGAAAGGTAATCGCTACTATGCTCAGTACCATCTCAAATGTCGAAAGCGATACAGAAGCATCGAAGATAGTTTGCAGTAGGTCAGGCAAGGATAGGGAGAAAAGTCCGAGAACTATTGATCCTAATATGAGAGAAAGGCCGATGTTTAGTTTGTAAATCATCGAGAAAGAAATCGTTATTACTGCGAATACTATACCGATGATCGACCACATGCAGAACCATCAATTAAACACGCGATATCAGTTTAATAACTTTAGCTAGCAAAACAATTTTCTCATATATCTCTATTCTCTATAGAATGCTATTTACCGGTTAAATAATCGGTGAAATATTTCGGTTACAAGATTTTAGGAGTTGTCTCCAATTCTTTACACTTGTGCTTTATAGTTCTAATACTCAAGGGATACCCTTGATCTTTCTAGAGAAGCCATAACGGTGTCTTTCCAGGGATGGGCTGTAAGGACCATTTATGCTTTGTCAACGCCAAATTTAACGTTAATCCCTTTTGTTTGAAGTTCTAAAGACCTGGGTAAAGGCTGAAAATCGATGTCAACACGGTAGTTCAGAATTGTTTTTCAGAACTAATCAGAGGGCTTAAAAGGGCAAGGTCGAAGCTAGAAAAGTCAGCCCATAATATATGAGGGCTAGTCCAAAAACGGCCATTATAACACGATACCAGCTACGCCCAATTACGTTCGTGCCCATCTTAGCAAAATGGGCAACTAGCGTAAGCCAAACGATATCAATCCATACATGACAAAGAAACATAAACGCCACGCCAGCAAAGGACCCAAACTCGAGTGCTAGCAGAATCAGGTTTGCTCCTGCGGTCAGCCACCAAACGATGAAGAAGGGATTCAACCCCGTGAAGACCAAACCGGTCAATAACAGGTTCTGTGTAGTCACGTCTTTCTGTGTTGTTTCACGGTAATTAGATGTTAAGGCGTCTCGGATTTGCATTATCCCAAAGAAGAGGAGAACGACACCGCCAGCCATTCCGATAGCTATCTTGATAATGGATTCGTTCGCTACAGGTACCAGGCCGCTGGCTAAAAGCAGAATCAGAGCAGACTCGACAATTGAATGTGCAATAGAAAACACGAACCCACTCTTAGCACCCAACCTCACACCATGAGAGACTGTGGCGAAAAATAGAGGACCGGGAGCCAAGGCACCAGAAGCCGTTATGAGGATAACGGTAGAGACGAAGTGCAGTACATCCATAAAGCTAGAAAGTTCGAAGACCAGATAATTAATCTTGCGGATATACCGTAAATACACGTTGCTTAGACGACCTACAGGTCTAAAGTATAACCGAAATAACCGTACATTAGTTGGCTAGCGAAACATATTAGTTACCAAGCAGGGGATATGAAATCCTTTCGACCCCAATGAAAGAATTACACGTTACCTAAAGAAAAGATTATTTCACGATAGACCCTACATCATTTAATGTTAAAATAGCGTTTCACTAATACGAATTAGCCGTGTCAAGGGTAGAGATTTAAGTGAATAGGGATGAAATTTAAAGACAAGGATAAGTAGGAGGGTCTCCTAATTTTTGGGAGCTGGTCAGTCAAGCCTATGTCTTAAGCCATCCTTAACCGTAATCCAAGGACAGGTTGATATTGAACTTCAAATCCTCGAAGAAACCATAAACAACATAGAAGGGAAGATGAATAATTAACATGATTGTGAAAAA
This sequence comes from Candidatus Bathyarchaeota archaeon, assembly GCA_030671165.1. Lineage (GTDB taxonomy): Archaea > Thermoproteota > Bathyarchaeia > RBG-16-48-13 > JAUWWH01. The sequence goes on from DAOVAG010000023.1 coordinate 7,936, forward strand.
GCCCAAAATCGTCTGCGCCGACCGATTCTACATGACATCAAAAGCCTTGAAGATTCTTGAAGGTGTTGGTGAAGCCCTATGGTCTAACGCTGAGAGCGAAGATGGCTTGATTGAAGAACTTTCTGGGGCAGCAGTCGTTATATCAGAGTATGTTAGGATAACGCCTCGGGTTCTCGACGCCTCCAAGGACTTGAAGGGAGTCATGGTGTGGGGAGTTGGATATGACCATGTGGATGTCAACGCGGCTTCAGAGAGGGGAATATTCGTTGCTAACACCAGTGGCTCGAACGCCGAATCCGTCGCGGAACAAGCCTTTGCCTTCATTCTCGCCCTTTCAAGAAGATTGCTCAAGGCAGACACCTTCGTTAAAGGCGGGGATTGGACCAGCTTAGAGGAGTCATCTCTCCCTTCAGGCCTCGTTGGAAACGATCTCTATGGCAAGACTTTAGGCATAATCGGCCTCGGAAACATCGGAAGGCGTGTTGCAAGAATTGGCAACGGATTCAATATGCGTCTATTGGCTTACGACCCATATGTCACCGATGAAACAGCTAAAAAGATAGGCGTCAAACTTTTATCTCTTCATAAGATGCTTGAAGAAGCGGATTACGTCACAATCCACACGATTCTAAGCAAGGAAACACGTGGATTAATCAGTGCTAGAGAACTAGCTTTAATGAAGCCCACAGCCTACCTCATAAATACGTCTAGAGGACCCATCGTCAACCAAAGCGCGTTAATCAATGCTTTAGCCAACGGAGGAATCTCTGGCGTAGCATTAGACGTCTTCGAAGAGGAGCCCATAGGCAAAGACAACCCAATACTGAGGATGGGCAATGTGATTACCACGCCTCACTATGCAGGGAACTCCAGGGAAGCTCTTGAAGCAACCTCCATGCGAGTAAGCCAAGAAACGGTTAGGATTATTAAGGGGAAGACGCCATTAAGCCTTGTTAACAGGCAGCAACTTGAAGAATTGGGCTTTCTGTCCAAGAAATGATGGAAAAACGCGGACTACAGAGCTCATCTTCTGAATAGAAGGCTTAGGGCTTCAGGAAACGCTCCTTACATCGTACCTAGCTGTTTTTCCGAGTTCCTCCTCAATTCTGAAGAACTGGGTGTATCGAGATGTTCTCTCAATTCTGCAGTAAGCGCCGGTCTTTACCTAAGCCAGCATTCAATGCTATCTAGTTTATCCGTTTTTTTGTTCTCCAGTAAGATTCAAGCCCGCATATTAAATGAGAAAGAACATACGTTTTTTTAACTTGAATACCGATAATAATAAAAAGAGCTGTCACATGGATGTTGGAAATG
>DAOVAG010000123.1 GCA_030671165.1 Candidatus Bathyarchaeota archaeon
GTTCAATTCATGAAATATTAACAAACATTTTTTAAAATTTAAAAATACACCATTACTTTTTAAAAATAAAGATTCAATCGACTAAGAAATTCGAATGGTTTTTATAAAAAATACATTAAAACCTTTTGTAATAACATACTATAACTAAACATAAATTACAGAATATTCAAGGATGTATCTATTTTGAAAGTGGGAATTATAACTAGTGGAGGGGATGCCCCAGGTATGAATGCCGCTATAAGAGCTGTAGTACGTTATGCCATACCTAGAGGCATTGAAACAATTGGAATTGAAAGAGGTTGGGGAGGATTATTAGATAATTCGATTATTCCTCTAACCCGGAAATCAGTGGAAGGAATAATCCATCTAGGTGGAACAATCTTAAAGACAACAAGATGTCAAGAATTTTTTACTCCAAGAGGCTATTATAAGGCTATGAAAGTTATCAAAGAGAATAAAATAAATGCTCTAATTGTTATTGGTGGAGATGGATCCATGTGGGGATCTGTACAACTTAATGAAGTAAGTGGAATTCCAATAATAGGAATACCAGCAACTATCGATAACGATGTAGCTTTCACAGATGAAACGATTGGGTTTGACACAGCAGTCAACACATGCATTGAAGCGATAGATAAGATCCGTACAACTGCAAGATCACTTGAGCGGATATTTTTAATTGAAACCATGGGACGGGAAAGAGGATTCTTAGCTCTTCAAGTAGGAATCACAGCAGGAGTAGGGGTTATCCTCGTTCCAGAGATAAAGTACAATATAGAGGAAGTGTGTGAAAGACTGCGTGATTTTAAACAAAGAGGAAAAAGAACATCACTCATTGTTGCAGCAGAAGGAATAGGTGACACTTCAACAATAGCTGAAAACATCGAGAAAATCACAGGTTTTGAAATTAGGATTAGTAAACTCGGTTATATCCAGAGAGGAGGAGCACCCACGGGAAGAAGTAGGTTATTAGCTAATTTATTTGGAACATACGCTGTTGATCTTCTACTAAAAGGGGTATATAATGAGATGGTTGGGATAAAAGATGGAAAAATCATCTCAACAGATCTAAAAAAAGTAATTAATACAAGAAAAAAGTTGGATATGAAGTTATTCACTATGGCTAAAGAATTAGCTGTATAGGACCAAAGATATGAATTAGACTATAAAAGCACTTCAAGTTCAAATGGATAGTCATATGAATATTTTTCCTAATTTTGGTTAGGTTGGTGCGGGGAGTGGGACTCGAACCCACGAAGGCCTTCGCCACAGGAACCTCAATCCTGCTCCTTAGACCAATCTCGGATATCCCCGCATACATAGACATGGATAAAACATGTTTTAATAAAGATGTTGATTATTTTTTCCCTAAATGAGCCATAATAATTTGAAAATAGGTTAACTAGTGTATTGTTTGGTTGATGTATATGTTTCTTTGTTATCAAGTTCAGATATAAACGGTTTATTTGGTATAGCTTTCTTAGGTGGTAAGACTTCCATCTCTTTAATATTCACCCTAAATTAGCATCTTAGTTATTATTGAACAGGGACAAATAATCGTTCGAGATATGGTAGTTTCTAAGTTTCCATTGATAAATTTCTCTTGATTTTTCAACTTTTGAAGGTTACTATCTCAAATGATTATCATTGAAATCCTATCGCTTTCAGCAATATCTTTTACTGAGAATGAATCTTGTATACCTAATCCTCAGGTTTTTACTTTCATAGATAAACCCCAAAGATTATCAATAATTCTAGTAGGCCTCTCTCCATAATGGTGTACCAGAGAAATTGTAAAAAGGAACAATTAAAAATTTTAAAGCCAATATAATTCTTATCGCACATAAACACATTGTCGTGTAATAACGAAAGTTAGAATTATATCGCCTCCATTTTCACCTCATTCTTTTCAAAGATGATGTGCCCGAGCCAAAGTGAATCATTTCTACTTGGATAATCAACTAAATAATGTGTGCCTCTACTTTCTTTTCGTATTAAAGCGGCTCTTATGATAATTTTGGATAAGGATAGCATATTAGTAAATTCTACTTGTGCACTATTCAAATTATATTTAAATTCAGATTTAGCTCGAGTGTCTAATTGCTCTATTTCCTTTAACGCATATTCCAAGTCCTTCTCATTTCTCACGATGCCGACATATTTCCACATAATATTTTGTAGTTCTTTTCTCAAATCAGGTACTGTTTTGCTTTCAGAAATAACTTCAAAATTAGATTTTAAATTTATGTTTTTTTCTACGAGAAGATCATATTTCAAGTATTTAGGAACAGCTTTTAGGGCTAATGAACTAAAGACGGCGGATTCGAGAAGGGAATTACTTGCCAATCTATTAGCACCATGGACACCGGTACATGAACTCTCACCGAAAGAAAATAATCCCGGTATACTTGATTCTCCGAAAAGATCTACCTTTATACCGCCACATATATAATGAGCGGCAGGTACAACAGGGATACTATCTTTCGATAAATCAAAACCATGCTTTAGACATTCTTGATAGATCATGGGGAATCTCTTCTTTAGAAATGCTTTCTCCTTATGTGTAATGTCAAGAAAAACAGGTCCTTTTTTTAGTTCTCCGTAAACAGACCTCGAGACAACATCCCTTGGAGCGAGATCTCCAAGTTTATCATATTGTTTCATGAAGGATACACCGTTTACATTTCTGAGTATACCACCTTCACCACGAACAGTTTCAGATATTAAAAAATTTGGTATGTCAACTAGATTCATTGTAGTTGGATGGAATTGAATGAATTCCATGTCTACTATCTCTGCTCCGGCTCGAAGAGCCATGGCAATTCCATCTCCAGTTGCAATCTCTGGATTTGAAGTATTTTTATAGAGCTGTCCAATACCTCCTGTTGCTAGAATCGTGACTTTCGAAAAGATATAATTTACATCGCCATTAATAACATTCAATATTTTTGCGCCATAACATCGATTGTTCTTAATAAGTAGATCAAGAGCAAAATAGTTTTCATGAATCTCTACACCTAAATTTTTAATACTTGACACTAAAGCTCGTTCTATTTCTCGTCCAGTATAATCCCCATAGTGAATGATTCTATTCTCACTGTGACCACCTTCTCTACTTAAAGAGAGTGAACCATGTTCTTGATCAAATTTAACACCTTCAGAGATTAACCATTTAATTACTTGCGGCCCATTCTTAACTAGGAGTTCTACTGCCTTTTTATCACCTAATCCACATCCTGTTCTCAACGTATCATCAATATGAGATTGATAACTATCCTCTGGACCTATGACAGAGGCAATTCCACCTTGAGCTAGATTAGTATTTGAAGTTATAATCTGCTTCTTTGTTACAACAATCACTTTACCAAGCTTTCCAGCTTCAATGGCAAAGCTTAATCCAGCAATTCCACTACCTAAAACCAAAAAATCAGACGTTTCACATTCAACCATTATCCTAATCAACTCACCAAAAATGTTTAATCTTCAAAAATTTATGAGCCCTATGTCAATACCTTGTGTTATATTATTCTATCATTTAAAGTTGTAAAGAGAGATGTAAAATCTATGATTATTAATCATTTAATAACAAGAGATTTATCGTAATTTACATAACTTAAAGAAAAAGTTTACTATAAAATAAGTCGAATAAACTAATTAAATTACCCCCTTTGTAAGATTTAAAATAATACTTCATTGTAATAGTTCAGAAATCGTAAAAAAATATTAACTAGAAGAACCATCTAAGATGAAAACACAATATTC
>DAOVAG010000225.1 GCA_030671165.1 Candidatus Bathyarchaeota archaeon
CCAATCATCGATAATAGAGATGTAGTTTCAGCATTCATGCTCTCAGGACTCTGTGATAAACTTGGCTTTGATACTAATGAAGCTGGTTGGCTGATAGGTTGGGTCATGGAATGTTATGAGAAGGGATATTTGACTAAGGAATCCATGGACGGTTTAGAATTATCCTGGGGTAACATCGAGAACGTGAGGCAACTTCTATACATGATAGCGCATCGTCAAAGTTTTGGAAACTTGCTGGCAGAGGGTGTTATGAGAGCTTCCCAGAAAATTGGCGGTAAAGCTGCAGAGTGTGCTGTATATACAAAAAAGGGAAATAGTCCTCGGGGCCACGATCATAGAACTGCATGGGGAGAGCTTTTCGATACAGTTGTATCAAATACAGGAACCATCGAGACTCATAGAAGCATGATGGACCCTAAAGCTGGGAATGAACCAGGTAATCCAATCGAGACGTCAACAGCAGTAGCGATAACAAAAGGTTTGATGGCGCTTGAAGATTCTGCAGTCACTTGTAGATTTCATACAGGAATGAATGCTACATTGATTTCCAAAGCTATAAGTGCAGTTACCGGGTGGAACTTCACTCCAGAAGAAGGTAAAACTGTTGGTTTGAGAGCAGTAAACCTAATGAAAGTCTTTAACATAAGATGTGGAATAAAGAAGGAACATGATTACCCGTCAGAACGCTATGGCTCAACACCTATAGATGGTCCATCAAAAGGAATAGCGATTATGCCGCATTGGGATGACATGCTTGAGAATTATTATCGCCTAATGGGGTGGGATACTACGACAGGTAAACCTTTACCTGAAACGCTAAAAAGATTAAATTTAGAAGAAGTCATAAAAGATCTTTGGTAAACAAAAAAAGCACATCATAATGGAGCTGAGTAATCTTTTCAGTATTTCCGTTCAATTATCGTTTCCCATTTTTACATATAAGTAAACCAATCATTCAACATTAATACTTGGTGATGACAATGGCGCGATTTTCTCGTGAGTTCTATTTACTAACAGCATTTGCAACCATAATTTATATCTCAGGAACCATAACATCACCGTTCTTTAGCCTATATATAAGTGAGAAAGAAACCTCATCTTTCGAACTTGGTTTAATTATATCCATTATGTCATATACAACCTTACTAATCCGAATGCCTTTGGGAATGCTCTCCAGTAAGATCGGAAACTGGTGGGTAGTTCCTTTTGCTCTTATAGGACAGTCATTCTCCTACATTCTTTACAGTCAAGTTACTAATCCCATATATTTCTATCCAATTCGCATCTTTCACGCAATCTCCATAGCATCACTTCATCCAACTCTCATGTCTTTAGTCTCAGTAATCTCGCCTGAAAATAGAAAAGGTGAAGCCGTTGGTACGTTCTTAACCTCTGTAGGTCTAGGTACTATGGGAGGTCCCTTTCTCTGTAGTTTACTTCTATCTTATTTTGATTATACAACAATTTTAAAACTGTCCTCAATTTTACCCCTAATTGCATTTATCATCTACTTTGGTCTACTGAAGATAGATCTTTTGAGTAAACACTTATCCAGATCAAAGAGACGTGAAGAATTTATTGACAGTTCGTGGACTCGTATAAGACGAATAATCACAATTAGGCAAGTTCAAATGCTTACATACGTAAGATTCACATTCGCTTTCACAGCAGCAATAATTGCAACTCTCTACTCTGTCTATGTTGTAAATGATCTCAAAATAATTCCCGCAGTTTATGCGCTACTAGTCACCTTTCGGGGTCTCGCAAATGCCATAACCCGCGTGCCTGCAGGTAGGCTTTCGGATATTATTGGTAGGAAGAAACCCCTACTAATCTCTTTCACGTTATTAACTATTGTTTTTCTTCTCTTTTCTACGGTTGGAAGTCCAATCACGATAGGTTTAGTAATGATACTTTACGGTATAGCACATGGAACACGAGCTGTAAGTGAATGGTCTTTATTGGCTGATGTTGTAACGAAAAATGATCGAAGCTTATCTAATTTTTATTTTGCCTGCATCTTTGATCTTGGATCTGCTTTTGGCGCTACTTTCGCCGGGTTTATCGCTATGGCGATATCAATACCAACAATATGTATCATTGCAGCGTTATTAATAAGCTCAAGCATCCTAGTTATCACTGTTAATAAGGTTCATTAGAAGAACGAATCAAATATACTGCTCTTTGGAAGAGAAATAAAATCCTCCGGGCGACCAATATCATACTCTCATATACCATTGATTCTTTTTATTATCGATTAGTATGCATACAGGTTAGTTACATTTCCAGTGCAGTACAATTTCAATTACAACATATTATTTATTTTAGATACCCTAATTATTGCGGTTTAAATAGAGATGGGACTCTCCGTAAAAGTGTTTTATAAAGGAGAACTCCAACGAACATACTTAAAACACCCATTGCAGCATTGAATACTGCTATTAAGGGAAGCAGTGAAATTACCGACTCAACAGGCATACCATAAATTAATGGGAAGATGATTATGTTTGCAACGCTCATGATTATGCATCGAAAT
>DAOVAG010000114.1 GCA_030671165.1 Candidatus Bathyarchaeota archaeon
CCATTTTCTAAATATAAAGATGCTGTTTATTACATCCGATGAAAAACCGCTGAGATAAGACTGCAAAAGGACAGATAGACCCGTAACTTTTTGTAGTGTTCCTATATTTCCTTTAGAAGAGAGATGATTATTTAAAATGGATATAGAAGAATATGATGTAATAATAATTGGGGCTGGTCCCGCGGGTCTTACAGCAGGTATCTATTCTGCACGTAATGGTTTGAAAACTCTAATTTTAGAAGAGAAGACACCGGGAGGCTTAGCCGCAGAAGCCTCTTTGATTGAAAATTATCCTGGGTTTATAGATGGCATATCGGGTTTCGATCTAGTGAATAGAATGGTAGAGCAAGCTAAGAAGTTTAAAGTTCAGATTAATGATCTGGAGCGAGGGATTAAGTTGAATCTCTTGGATAAAAAGAAGATTGTGAAGACGAATAAAAATAGTTACACAACTTCAGCAGTTATTATCTCTTCAGGCTGTCACTGTAAACACCTTAACGTAGCAGGTGAAGAAATGTTTAGAGGTAAAGGTGTTAGTTACTGTTCAGTGTGCGATGGGCCTCTCTTCAGAGGAAGACGTTTAATCGTTGTTGGAGGGGGAAACTCTGCGGCTATGTCCGCGCTTTACCTTTCAGATCTAGCGTCCGATGTTAAACTCATCCATCGAAGAGAAGTATTGAGAGCGGAAGATACACAAATAAAGGATCTGAAGAGACGTGGTGTAAAAGTGATGTTGAATACTGAAATTGATGAAATAAAAGGAGAACAGACAGTAAATTGTGTGGTTCTACTCAACAATAAAACGGGGAAGACTGAAAAAGTCCTTGTTGATGGAGTCTTCATTCACGTAGGTGAAGTACCGAATAGTCAAATGGCAAAGGAAGCAGGTGTGGATACTGATAGGGGTGGTTTTATTGTTGTTGATGCAAAGCAAAGAACAAATATAAGAGGAGTTTACGCCGCAGGAGATGTAACAAATTGCACCGTAAAGCAAATAGGGACGGCTGTTGGCCAAGCCATTATTGCAGCTATCGAAGTTTACGGTTTCATTAAGAGACCATACTACTATACAGGGTCGTAATCAACATAGTACATGTTTAGAAAAGAGAAATCTGCAGACAGCTTATGAAGTGTTTATTTTACTAAATAATAAGAGTTGAATGTTAAGTGGGCGCTTGACAATCCCTGAGGTTCTTTCACCAACTATCCGTTCTACTCCTTTATCTCCAGCTATGTCAATCAGTCTCTGAGTGATAACGCCATCGAAGACTATGGTATGAGCGTTATCAAGAGTTTTAAGCTTAATGCAGAGTTCACTAACAGGCATTTTTTCAAGAATGTCTAGTTGATCATTTAAAATAACGGCTTCTAATGTCCCTTCCAGCTCGGAAGAAAGTGAGACAATCACGTCAGGCAAAGTAATTTGTTTCTTCTCTTTCTTCTCTTTCTTCTCTTTGAGTTTACGTATCGGGGTTCTTGTACGGGAAATTTTTTTAAGTTTATTTATCGGAGTTTTTTTGAGGAGAATTTGGGTTACTTCTTTGGGGGTTAACTCTTCCACTTCTTTTCCACGAGGTGCTCTTGCCACGAAACTGGGTTTTGCAACCTGGAGCAGTCCCTCTAGAATCATGTCTCCACCACGATCTCCATCTAAAAGTGCTATGATCTCCTTCTCTTTACTTAGGTTAATTACCGTGGAAGGTATTTTTGTACCTTCAACTGCAATGACATTCTTTAAGCCACTTTTAAGGAGGACCGCCACATCAGCTCTTCCCTCGACCACAATGATGGATTTGGCGTTTTTAACATCTGGTCCTGCAGGAAGTTTCTCTGGACCATAACTAACGATTTCAGCAGGTCGGATCGCTCTTGCGATTTCAGAGGAAATTTTATCGGTACCAGGTGAAACATCGATAGTCCATTTATGTAGAATCTCTTTTGCCCTTTTAATTATCGTATCACGACGAGCAGCTCGTACGTCCTCAATTTTATCTAAGGTTACCTTGGCGGCACATGGTCCAACGCGGTCCACATTTTCTATAGCAGCCGCTATTAGAGCCGTTAGAGGTTTATCAAGACTTGATGGAATAGTTATCTCGCCATTTGTCTTATCCTTTTTTGATTTTAGCTTGATCTCTATCCTACCTATTCTACCTGTTTTTTGAAGTTCATGCAGATCAAGTTCCGGACCGAAGAGCCCTTCAGTCTGACCAAAGAGAGCTCCAATCACATCCGATTTTTCGACCACTCCTTCGATTTCGAAGGAGGTGCTAATAACATACTTTGGTGCAATTGCTTGAAAAGTACCCAATAATAATCATCCTCCAATAGAGTAATAGTAAATTTATAATCGTACACACGTTATCAACCTTAAAAGAAACATATAAAGGTTGATACTGAATCCGTTTTTAACTAGATTGCCCAACTCGCTTTTTTAAACTTTTTAAATATGATGGGAGCCCCTCAACATCTTTAACATTGCGTTTTAATAATGCCTTTAATCTTCTCCAAAAAGTCAAGTTAACTTTAACACCCATCTTTTCTAAATATGTAGATATTATCTTGACTAAGGTTATCCCCTCTTTATCAAAATCTACTAAGACGATAACGCTTTTATTTTGAACAGCATCTAAAAGATCGGGTAAGATCTTACCAGAATTTTTTATACAGATCACCGTCCCACTTATGTTAAGCTTATGTAACGCATGGAGGTCCTTACTGCCTTCAACAATTATGGGAACGCCACGCTTTGCTTCCCGGGATAAGTGTTCAAGAACATGGATTAGTGATTCAAGTTTTTGCTCAGTACTTGTTGGCAATGTCGTTGACCGCCATCACTATAGTAAACTACATACATTTTGAAATTAATTATCGGAGATATTCTCAGATAGTTTTTCAGGAGATACTGGGTTACTCTTATCTACTTATCGTTGATTTTGCGAGTTTATTATAAAGTTCTCTAGCCTCAGATTTATTCTTAAAATATGAGCGGACGGGGCCTAACTTTCGGTTTAAAGCCATAGCAGTTGCCTTCTTTAGGTCTAATGGATGAATCTCTCCCGCTTCATATCTTAGGCAAAGATCTCTGAAATTATCCACGCTGATCAAGCCACCATATTTTCGTGGGCGATCAATGTCTAACCTAAACCCTTTCTCAGGAAAGAGGAGGGTACGATTGAACTCGAGTAGTGGATTGTGTACAATTTGCCTAGGTGGACAATAAGCATTCAGAAGTTTATTTTCAACTTCTTCTATTGTATCGTGGATGAAGATACATGTTTCAGGCTTTGATTTACTCATCTTAAAATTTAAGAGATCTTCTTGTTTAACTTCACTTGAATCCATTCTCCTCAAACCACTCAACCCTATCAGGAGCGGTGTATGAATCGCTACAGGTTTTTTCTTTTCGAGCTTACTGGATACTTCTCTGGCTAAAACATGTGCTCTACGCTGGTCTGTTCCACCTAAACATAAATCGAGATTGAGGTAATGAATATCGGAAATCTGTAGAACAGGGTATATCAATTTAGAGAAATCCATGGATGCCTCATGTTTAGTTCTCCCCATAATGGTCATGGCTCTCCTCACTCTCGCTAATGTTAATTGTTTCGCAACCCGTAAGACAAGAGCCCAATAGTTTGAGTCACTAAGCATCTCTTCAGCATCGATGAAGCTAAGCTTTTCAGTTTTTACACCTAAAGCAGAAAGGCAATGTTTCAGGTAAGATGCACAATCTTTGATAGTCTCCATTTTTCCTTCGAGTTTATCATTTATCCATGCATGCCATGTAGCCGTGAGGAAGACCATATCGACACCAGCGTTCATTAAATCTTTTAATTTCTCAACCCAGATAATCCAACCGACATGGAAGAGGCCAGAAGGTTCGACTCCGATGTAACCACGGAGTTTTTTCTCTTCTAAAATCTTCCTCAAGTCGGATTCGGTGATGATTTC
>DAOVAG010000017.1 GCA_030671165.1 Candidatus Bathyarchaeota archaeon
AGCAGAAAATCGACAGGCGGGGGCATTTTTCTATCAGATTTATAACGATAGCACATTTCAACTTGCTTGAAACCAATTACTTTATCAAGATGTCTAAGGATTTTGCTACAATCATCTTTAACTTTTTGTCCGACAGCATGAGTATATCTCGCATCAGTTAGACCGAAAAACATATCCTTGTTGCTATCTCTCCAAACAGCATAACGAGAATCCATCTTGCCTGATTCTTCACGGGATTCAAGCTTGAAGGTGATTTGTTCTCCGCCATTAATGATTTCATATCCGTGTATTCGCATGATTACTCCTTTTTCTTTTTAATTAGTTCGCATTGTTCAGCTTTCTTACGCATTTCATTAAAAGCAGAGAATACTTTGTCTTGACCAGTCTTCTTTTTCCAAATCCAAAAAAGAGCTTTTTCCTCTACTTCGTCAATACATTTCTTATATTCGTCTTCTTTTACCATTACCAATCAATCTGCACTATGTCTTTAGCCTTTTCACGGGCTTGAATGACCTCATTTGAGAGAGCTTCCTTGCTCCAATCGGAAGCAACAAGCACTTTTTCAATTGGAACATTATAGCGGTCAGCATAGCGTTGGTAATCTTCTAAAGTAAGCGGGTTTCCGATATTGACTTTATTCTCTGTCATTCTTTCGAAACCCATCATAATTCGACCATATTCGGTCTCATCTAAGACCATTTTACTTGGGTCGCTTTCTAAATTCAATGGGAGTTCAAAAGGTTCGAGAGAAGCGTTTCGAGAGATAACTTCCATTTGAGCTAAAGAAAGAGCTTCTTCGGGAGTTTCGGGCATTTCTACATTGCTAAGCATGTAAAGAGCTTGAGTTTGTAAGCACATCGGGTCAGTTCCGCATTGTGGGATTCCTTGCCGATAACTTTTCCCATAGCTATCTAATGGTAAATCTTTAGCTATTTCTTTTACTACTTCGGGTGTAATTTCAGAAAAAGCACAAAACTCATTACCTTGTTCGTCAATAATGAGTCTACCGCCATACGGTTTACAAGTATGTTTTAGAATTGGTGAACTACCCATATACTCTTTAGCTAATCCAACAGCTATTTTACCAACTTTCTTGGCAATCTCTTTGCCTTTCTTCTTCTGCTCCTCTGTTAGGGGTATGACTAATCACCCTCTTAACTTGGTGGTTCTACTGGAGCAGGTGGCAATACTGGTTCGGGTTCGGGTTCTGGTATTGGTTCGGGTTCTGGTTTTGGTGTCGGAACGGGAGTAGGCTTATTGTTAGCAATAAATTTATTAAGAGCAACTTCGACAGCAGTCGTAATCATAGCTTCAATATCCTTAGCTGTGAAAGTCGTATTAACAGCCTCAACAACTTGAGTCGTGCCAAATATGACAATTATGGTAATACCAAAAAATATAGCGAATGCTTCCCAACCTCCGATAAGAAAGACTGCCCATGTGTTTGAGAAATTCGCAAATAACCATTCGGCTAAAGGAACTCCAAATCCAACGAGAACAGCCAATAACATAGTTCCAAACGCAGCGTTTATTTTTGTTGCCTTAGAACTATCTATCTTTCCGAAGCTTGATGCCCAGATAGCTTTAAAAAAAGCTACAAACCAATTATCTTTTTTTTCGGGTATAGTTTCATTCATACATTATTAATAGATTAAGCATTATAAAAAGTTTAGTTCTAAATAAAATTTTGAAAGTCGGGGATAGGAAGCCCGACGGGTATCACCGTTTTGTAGTTATCAGAGAGAGAGTTCCTACCTATTACTAAATATGTCTAACTTAATATTTAAACCTCACTTATCCAAAACTGTGTGGGGTTTCTAATATTAAATCCAAAACATCCAATAGAAAATGAATAGGAGTATTCCAAGAATACCTTGAACAACAAGCCATAGAGAAGTCATTGCTCCTGCCGCTTTATCTTCAGCTCCAAAGAAAATCGTATGATGGTAAAACTTAATCGTATAATACCCTTTCCACTTGCTCGGTCTAAGACTAACATCGCATAGGCAATGAAATGCGAAAGCCAAGACACAGAGTATATTGAACACATCCCAATTGAATGCCAATATAACAATGGGTATTGCTATTGAATGCGTCAAGAAGTTTCTATGAGAACCAAAAGATATGTCTATGTCGGGAGCAATATTGAGAAGTATTGGGTAGAAAATCATCGTTATTCTGATTTCTTCAATCGCATAGGATAAGGCTACGAAAAGAACTATTCCTAAAACTAAATGTAAAATTTTTTTCATATTAAAAGTAATTAGTAATTAGATATAAAAAAGCCACTTTTTTAAGTAATTTTATATTTAACCGAAGCTTCCCTCCAGTTAATCAAACTGTCGTAATTTTCTAATAGGAAATCCATAATAGCTTCTCTATCCCATTCTTCATTAGCATCATTCCAAAACGGACATCGGGATAAACTATAAGCGTGGAAATAATCATCAAAGAAACTCTCTCCTTCTGGGGGTAATTCAAGAGTTTTCGACTTATCTGGACTACCAAATAATTCTCTTACTGATATATTATCAATTTTAGCTGCAAATCTCATTTTCTCTAATACGGGTAATTCAGCCCAATCTCTGTCATATTGGTGTAAATCGCATAACTCATCTAAAGGAGATTGAGAATACCATCCTGAGAAAGAAGTTCCAAAATGGTCAGTCACCATATATGCCATTGCTCCTGTTGAGTCTTCACTCAGAGACCAAGCTTTAAATATGCCAATTTTCGTCTTTTCAGCTTTTATATTGTCGTTATCACGGTCTACTATCCAATTCTTAATTAGTTGTTCAAAAACACTTGAATCTTGCCAACTTTTATTTTTTAAATATAATTCATGTTCTATCCATTCTGCTTGTTGTTTATACACAGCACTTCGGTTAACTGCTGAATCAAAAGAAGTTGTTGTGCTGATTATATTAATCGGAGCGAAGTATTCATGCCATATTTCAGAGAATTCAGGATTTTCCATACTTTTCATTATAGCTCCAAAGGGGCTTATTTGATTGAATAAAGCAAAATACTTATCAATAAGTTCAACAAGAGTATATTTGTTTTCTTGTGTTTTTACTATATCAATAATTAGATTTGCGTCAAATATGTCGTTTAATGGGAGTTTAACGATGTCATGGACTTGAACAAGGTCTTCATAGGTTAATGAATATTCAACTTGGTTAAATTTCTTAACCCAAGCTATTATCCAGTTCCATTGGTTTTTTACATCTTGGGGGTGTATTGCTCCTGATTTTATTTGTTCTGCTTGTCGGATTGCTTGAGATTTAACTAACTTAACGAAATGTCTTGAAAGAAGTGAAGGGTCAACCTGAACGATATGCTGATAAAGCATGTTAGCTAATAATGGGTCAACTAAGGGGTTTCCAAAGGGGTCATTTGGAGCTAATTCGAAATCGACCCAACCTGCCATTGTGCTTACTGTTTGATTAAATAAGGTTTGTCGTGGGAACGCATCGACAAGACCCCCTTCAAGTCTATCAAGATTATTGAGTTGGTCTTCGAAAAACTGAATTCTCTCAGCTAAATCCATACCTTCATAATCCTTTGTAAGAAGTTTTTCTGCTTCTGCTTCTTGCACACCTAAAGGTTTTGTTGATGCTGCCCATACGCAAGTTTCTCCGCCAATTGTCCTTGTTCCAGTATTGCCTTTATTCCATAATTTTAAGACAATAGCTCGATTTTCCAGTATTTTCTTTTGGACTCGTTTATCATGCTCATCAAAACTTCTTGCGTGTCTAAAACCAGTCCCCCATAGAACCATATCAGTTCCTAAAACAAGGTTAAGAACATTTCGCTTTTCAATATCCCTTAACTCATCATATATATGCTCTGTTTCTATTCCTACTAAGCTCTCTTCAGGTTTTACAACTACTATATCAATTCTCCCTACTCTTCCACTACTGTCGGGGTCTTTTGTCACCTTTACTCTAAAACGAAATACCTCTTTTCCATTTCTGATATATGGTATATCCTTTATCATAGGGAAGCCAATACAACGCTTTTCAATATCCCTCATCATAAGACCTGTTTTTACATCTATATTATCAGAACGCTCATTTATAACATAGTGTAGTATCAATCCATTATCATTGACAATCTGACATTTCTTAGGTCTTTCAGCTTGAGTATCCTTTACAATTTCACAAGCATCTCTTAGTTCAAATATGCTATAAGGTTTGTATCCCAAAACTGTATGTGTAATCCATTGAGAGAAATTTTTATTGTCATCAAAGATAGGAAAATATGAGTTTTTATACTCACCTAAGTAATCATGTTTTATCTCTTCTTCCGTAAAATAAATATCGCTTTTTTCCAAATCAGTTTTTACGGTTGAGACTCCCTTCTTTATGTATTCTTCTAAATTGCTATCGAGTTTATTAATATCCGAGTTAAAAAGACCATTACAAGTCTTTTCTGCTATTTCTTCCCTAAGTTTATGCTCCATTTTCTCCCAATCATCTCTATTATACCGAATACCTGTGCGAATATGAGTGGGAACATATTTTTCTAAGAAGTAATCTTTTATATGGTCTATATGAGTTATTGTAGAATAACAGCCTTCCAGTTTAAGTCGTAATTCATCAATATCCATCTTTTCGACTTTTTTATAAAACTCAACACCTTTAACATCATACGGATTCCTATTTTTAAATAATTCGCATGTATCAAAATGTTGTTTCTTACGAATTGCTGTTTGCCTAAGTTCTTCAATCCTCTGAGTCATCTGTGGGAGCTACCTCTGGATTATCTTTGGGAGCTATAACAAATATTTTATGGGGGTTCAAGGAACTTAGCTTATCAAGTTTCTCTCGTTCTTCTTTTGTAAGAACATGATTTGAGTTTTCGTTTTCCATTACAAAAGAATTAGATTTAAAAAATATAAGTTTATTGGCTTGATTTTGCGATACAAAGTGCTTGGTGAGCAACCATTTCGTCTTCAGGAATCATGTGTTCACACTTAGTGCATTTAATCAAAACTGGTTCGGGTTCTATTTCAGGTTCGGGTTCAATAGCTTCATTAACCTCATCTATGGTCGCTTGTAGTTCGGCAATTTTCTCTTGAAGACCTTGATTTGCTAAAGTTGCTCCTTCTAACTGAGATTCAAGATTAGCAATTGCTTTTAGTTGCTGTTCAATAACATCTTGCTGATTGTTCTTTTCAAAAGCTTCTTTCTGAGCGGTTAAGTCTTTAATCTCGTTCATGTATCTCTTAGCTCGTTGGTCAGCTTTTCTCGCAATAGCTCTATCGTAATTCATTTGTAGTTTTTTAATCTTATCTACAATTTCTTGATAATTCATACTTTTAAATTGGTTGTAAACATTAATAAATTTATTGTTATTGATGTATATACATTTGTAGATACAAAAACATGATTGTAGCTACATTTATTCCTTAAGACTTAATAAGTTTAAATACTAATTTAAAGATATGAGCGACCCTATTAAGAAGCTCGAACAAACTTGTTCGATACTCGGAGACAAGTGTAAGGAGTTAGTCAAGAAACGGAACGATAATCGGATTGATGATACATCTTTTATACGAGAGTATTTCAATATGCTTGACAATACACCAGAAAGTAAAGAGAAGAGCAAAGCTATTGACTCATTAAAAGAATTTAAGACAAGCCAAGAAGAGGTATCGTTTAGCGTTAACGAGGATAGTGAGGTTATTGGCTGAACCTGATAAAAAAAGTGTTATTTCTGGGTTAAGAGATTGGTATTTAACTCGTTTGCAGAAATCGGCACGATGGTTTATTGGATATTTAAGAGCAGAAGGAAAAGATGTTCCTACTACACTTCAAGAGATTCCTAAATACGCTAAAGATATGTTAGAATTTATGAATTTTCCCGACCCATCGAACACATACTTAGATTCTAAATCAGTAGAGAAAAGTTATATTGAAGCAAATCCCGCAAAAGAACTTACTCAAATGTCTCTTGAAGTAGCGAAAGAATTAAACTTACTCCGAAGCGGTCAAGAATTACCATTAAGACGGTTATGGTATGCTTTCATAAAAGCTTCATTAGAAAGAGGTCTTCTTGGATATGTTTATTCCTCTGCTTCTAAAGAAAAAGCAGGTCAACAGAGAGAAGCAGAAGACAGCGATTATTATGACGGATTTAGTGATATAATCAAAAATTCTACTGAATTATGGTATGATGTCTATGGTGTCAGAAACACGGGAAAAATGACTTTCGTGCCGAGAAAAAGAGAAACCACAAGCGGAGTTAAGATGGGTCAAATGTTCCCACCTATTATGATTGGTGTAGAAAAAACATCTTATTTTCAAGTTCTAAAGAATATGTGCGATATGTTAGGATTAGCTCTCTATGCTGCGGGTGGTCAATCATCTGTTTCTGCTTCCGAAGAAGTTATGAAGCGTGTTGACCCCGTTATGAAAGCTGGTGAGCATGAACACATGGATATTTATGCTATTACTGATTTTGACCCCGCTGGTTATAGTATAGCCAAAGGAATACATGAACACAGCAAATTATTTATAGAAAGATTTGGAGTCTCAACAGATTTCGAAAGAATAGCTCCATTACCGAAGCATTATACCGATGCCGAACTTGAGCAAGGTTTATATACAGTTAAGAAAGACTGGGGATTACCTACACAGCATACTTTCACAAGAGGAAAAAAGAAAGGTATAACTGAAGTTAAGGGTCATTGGGGTTATAATCCAGATAGAATTACACCATTATTACCAAATGTTAAATTAGGTGGAATTGAGAACATAATAGAGAGAGAAGCTGAAGGAAAAGTTGCTTTTGACAAGAGAAAAATAGTTTATGGAAGAGATTCGGCAAAGCATAAAAAAGGTGAACCAAAATTAGACGCTGCGGGAAATGAAATTTTCGGATATACTCAAGGTCTCGAAATTGAAAGCTTACCAGAGAAACCTATTATGGAAATTCTCGAAAATCCCCCAAGCAGAATGCCAACAGATTTTAGGGGTATTGCTCGTATGAGATTTATTCTCTTTGATGATATTATCAAGAGGCATGGATTAGACGGAACTATGAAGTTCCTTATGACTTATTACAAATCTTCTGAAGATAATTATCCCGCTTATGTAAAATGGACTGGGAGCAATTTTGTTAGTAATTTTATAGATACTGAGAATGCTGATGATATAAATAAAATCGTTTCTGATATGGATACACCAGTTTGGAAGCTACATACTGATTTATCGGCATGGATAAAAGATTACATCAAAAGAGATAAAAAAAGAGTTGCTATTGATATTGAAAGATGGGTTGATGATGTTATTCTTCAATATACTGACGAAGAACATAAGAAATTTGACCAAAAAGCTACTGATAAATTTAAAGATAAAATCAAAGATAAGTTATACAAAGCAATTGCAGATGATAAAAGCTCGTTTACATTATCGTTTCCTTATGATTTCCCAGAGAGTTTTGCCATAGAGAAAGTTCTTGATAAGGATGGTGTTTTATACCCAGAGGATTTTATGATAACCATACCCGATGATGTGGTTGATAATATAAGTCCTGTTGCTGATTATGCTAAATGTATTAAGCTAAACTCTCAAGAAGTTGTTGATTATTTAGAAACTCTCTATAATACTCTCTATTTCACAGAAAAATCAATCTTAGATGTCGATTGGAGCGAATTTGAAGACTTAGAAGGGAATTTATTGACTTTTCCAACTGTAAGAGGTTGTAAGATTGATGACGAAGGGAATGCTTATTTCTTGAAAGAAGGAGAAGGAAATGGTGAATCGTTCAGATTAGCTGAAAGTCGATTAAAAGAAATTGGTAAACTTAAAGCACATATAAAAGAGTTAAAAGAATCTGCTGAAACTTTAAAATCATTAGACGAAGAATTTGAAGGAGAATCGAAACAAATACAAGGATACCAAGCTGATTTAGAGAGAGCAAACCAAGATATTGCTCTTCTTGAACAGAAAGTAGCTCAATTAGAAGAGCAAGAAGACACCGAAATAGTTCAAGACCTTAAACAAGAAATTGAAACCGCAAAACTTCAATCTGAGAATTATGAACAAGAAATAGCTGAATTGACAGATAAATTAGAAGGTGTTATGGCATTAAGAGATATTCCCGAATTACCAGATTCTACTAAAAAAGACCTTCAGGAGCAAATTAAAAAATTAGAAACCCAGAAAAAGTCGTGCTTTACTAAACTTAAAAATTCTAATGCCAAATTAAAGAAATGTGTGAAAGATTTATCAGAAGCAAGAAAAGGAATAAAACCAACACCAAAAAAGAAGGTTGTGCCTAAAAAAGTGCCCAAAAAAGAACCAAAAAAGAAGTTAAGTTCACTTGACCTTGAGACTGAATTATTAGCCATGAAAAAAGAAATTCAAAGAATAACACGAATTAAAAAATTTGGGGAAAAGAAAAAAAGAGTTCCGACATCATTTATGTATCGTGATTGGACTTGGTTTAATAACGCAAAGAATAGGTCTCAAATAGAGGCTGATGTGAATTCAATTCTCAATGAATATGTTAGAAAAGAAGTGAATCAAGGTAAGAAGATTTATCGTAGAAAAAAGATAAGGGAAATCCGAAAAGTTGTTGATAAATTCTTTGATGAGAATTTAACTGAAAAGAGAAAAAGATTACTCCATAATGAATACAATAGACTGATAAATGACTTTAAGAATATGTATCTCTATCGTTTCTAATTTCTATCTTTTTTTGCTATCTTCATAAGCTAAATACATAGCAAGTGAACTAGAAAGAATCCCTATTGCTGAACCAATGATACCTAAAGTAATTAGGAAAAATTTTACTTTTTTTCTTTCTATTCCATTCATTTTAAGGTGGTTTTACTTTTGATTGATGGCACATTCCATTAATTAGATACCATAAAGACCTGAAATCAGTCGTTTCTTCAAGCAAGTTCTCGGCAAAACGATTTTTCGCAAAAGCTTCAATGTTCTTATAATTATTGAGCAATATATCATCCATTAGACCACAAATAACTTTAAGAGATTTCTTTTCGAGTGGTGTTTGAGCAAGAACTTCAACATTTTCTCCTACTCTCGTATTGGAACGACTTGGCATAAATAGAATATAGTTAAACAAGTATAAAAAAGTTAAGAAAAAAAAGTTATTAAAAAAATTTATTTAAAATTAAACGCTTTAAGGTTTCTTAGCTGCTCCGAATACTCCGCCTCCCGTTCTGAAGCAAACCTTCCTATTTTCAAGGGATTTACCTTTGGCACATCGCTGAATTGAACGACTTCGCCAATTAACACCGGGAGATACACGATAACCTTTCTGAGCATTTAAGTTAACTACTAACATTGTTCCAAAAATACGCTTTCTTAAACCAGTTCCTTTAGATTTTTTAGGCATAATTTATAAACTCTTATTTTTAAGGTTTAAATTAAATATGATTTAAGCATATATAAAGATAGTTTAAAAAAAATTCTATACACTTACTCATCTTCAAAAAATTGAACAAGGTATAATCCGTTGGGGATTTTAACAACCGTAGCGTTTCCCATTTCGACACTTACTCCATTAACTTTCAAGACGCTTTCGCCTGAAACAATTATCTCTTCATTTATAGAATATCTTCTTGCTTTTCCATCCTTACATTTTATTATATCCCATAGAACGAGTTTCTTTAGCCTATAAGAAATAAGCGTATTCTTTTTGATTAATTCTTCTCTGGTTTCTGGACAGAATAAGATTTTGGCTATATCTGTGCTTGTATAATCGTTTTGCTCACATTTATTTATGAGAACATCTAATATTTCAAAATCTAATTCGTCTAATTTTATCATTTTAATTTTTTATCAATTTCGGTTTGAACTCTATCTAGCATAGAGATTTCCATGCCATTTATTTCTTTTCCTTCGCAACCTTTTCCTATGATAATACTCCCATCTTTATTATATTGAAGTTTACATTGGTCTCCTTTATCAAATACTTCAGTTTCGGGTATCTTTGGAGTGGTTTCTGGTTCTCTTTCAAATGCGGGAGCAAACATACTAACAGCATCTTCAGATAGCGGAATAAACTCTGGTATATGTTCTTTTCTTCTCTTTATTCCACCAATTTTAGCTCCAAGACTTCCCGCTTTTACACCACGCTTTCGGGGTCTTCCTACTCCTTCTCTTACTCTCCGTTTTTTAGGGTATTCCCATTCTTCTTCGCTCAATTACATCCCTCTTTAGCCATTTGGGTATATTGCTCTTTATTATCGTAATAATCTTGTTTGACAACCGAACTCTGCATACAATCGGGCAT
>DAOVAG010000056.1 GCA_030671165.1 Candidatus Bathyarchaeota archaeon
TCGTAGATGTGGCTCTTACGGTTCTATTATTAGATCTTATGGCTTAAACTTATGTCGCCAATGCTTTAGAGAAGTGGCTGTAAAACTCGGATTTAAAAAATACTCTTAGAGGAATTTATCTTGACTAAAGAGCTTATGGCCCAAAAGATTATCGAAATCCCTCAGGATATCAAAGTAAGACTTAACCTGCCTACAATTATTGTTAAAGGACCACTGGGAGAAATTGAGCGTAACTTCTCTTTTACTACAATTAATATAACGCAAAAAAATGATAAAATAATAATAGAAGCTCCTTGGCCAGATAAGAAGAGGTCTGCTTTAGTTGGAACTCTTAAATCACACATCGAAAACATGATTATCGGCGTGTTAAAGGGATTCACATACAAACTCAAAATCGTATTTGCTCACTTCCCTATATCGATAAAGATAAAGGAAAAAGAAATTATTATCGAAAACTTTGGCGGTGAAAGAAAACCGAGGAATGCAAACATTAAGGGTGATGTAAAAGTTACCGTTGATGGAGACGATCTGATCGTAAAAGGAATATACATTGAAGACGTGAGTCAAACAGCTGCTAATGTTGAACAAGCAACCCGTATTAAGAAGAGGGATCCTCGAATTTTCCTTGACGGTATCTACGTCTTTGAGAAAGGAGAAGGGATGTAATACTATGATAGAGACTAAACTTCCCATTGAAGTTGAAGAAAAAGAGGGAGTAATTGTTAAACCTAAGCTTGGAGTAGAAAAAAGACGTCTTCTCCGTGTTCGCAAACTTCAAAAGACTAAAAAACCTGATTTTATTAGACAGGAAAGTTGGAGATATAAGAGAGTGAAATCATCTTGGAGAAGGCCTAGGGGTCGTGACAGTAGGATGAGAAAAAAGGATGCGGGATGGCCAAAATCTGTAGAGATTGGTTACCGCTCACCAGTAAAAGTCCGTGGGATTCACCCATCAGGATTTGAAGAAATACTCATTCACAATCCCAAAGATTTAGAAAAAGTTAATTCAAAGAGTGTTGTGAGAATAGGACACACCGTTGGATTAAAGAAAAGACTAATAATTATCGAGAAAGCTAATGAATTAAGCTTGCGCGTCCTTAACACTAGAGGAGTTGGTGAAGATGAACCTAAAGAGTCAGAGGAGAATGGCATCTAAGGCTTTAAAGATTGGTAAGAACCGAGTATGGATAGACCCAGAGAAGGGTGAAGATGTTGAGGAAGCGATTACCAGGGAAGAGATTCGTAAACTAATCAGTGAAGGAACCATTAAGGCTGCTCCACAGAAAGGAGTGAGTAGAGGTAGAGCACGAATCATTCATGCGAAAAGAAAAAAAGGTTTAAAGAAAGGTATGGGAAGTAGAAAAGGCACAAAGACTGCTAGAATGCCTAGAAAAGAGTTATGGAAAAGACGGATTAGAGCGATTAGATCATATTTAAAAGACTTAAGAGACCGGAGAGTTATCCAGCGAAATATCTACCGTCGGCTATACCTTTTAGCTAAAGGAGGCGTCTTCAGAGACGTTGCCCATGTTGAACAATACATAGACTCTAATAGACTTAAGAGGCGGAGGTAAAATAATTTGGCTCGAGGTCCAAGATATCACGTTCCTTTTAGACGTCGTAGAAGTGGTAAAACAGATTATAGAAAGCGAAAGATCATGATTCTCTCGAATATCCCTCGCTTTGTAGTAAGATGTTCCCTTAAACATATTACTGCCCAAATTATCGACGCTCATTCAATTGGGGATAAAACTTTAGTTTCATCATCCTCTCAGGAGATCTCTAAAAAGTTCGGATGGAAAGCTTACTGTAGAAATCTGCCAATGGCATACATTGTTGGTTTCCTTATAGGTCACAAGGCCCTATCCCAAGGGATCGATAGAACGATCTTCGATATCGGTCTTAAGAAAGCTTCTAAGGGCGGTCGAGTATTCGCTACATTAAAAGGCGCCGTAGACGCAGGTCTTAATATGCAATATAATGCAAAGATTATGCCACCAGAATCAAGAATAAGAGGAGAACACATTGTTTCATTCGCGAAAGAATTGTTCGATAGCGATCCTCTCTTGTATGAGAAGACTTTCTCTGGATATCTATCACGAAATTTAAAGCCCGAACAGCTCAGTGAACACTTTGAAGAAGTAAAAAGAAGTATCACAAATGTCTTTATGACGGAGAAGTGAATATGTCAAGATATAATCGAAGAAATGAGACTTGGATTCCTCATACAAAACTTGGAAAAATGGTTTTGGAAGGTAGGATAACCTCAATGGACGAAGTTTTTAATCAAGGTTATAAGATTTATGAACCACAATTAGTGGATTACTTACTTACAGATCTTCAGCAAGAAGTTTTAGATGTGAATATTGTCCAAAAACAGACGGATGCTGGAGAAAAAACTCGGTTTAAATCTCTTGTCGTTGTTGGAAATTACGATGGATACTTTGGATTAGGTCATGGGACTCATAAACAAACCAGAGTAGCGATTCAAAAAGCCACTATCGAAGCTAAACTCAATATCTTTCCAGTAAGAAGAGGTTGTGGTAGTTGGACCTGCAGCTGCAATGAACCACATTCACTCCCTTTTAAAGTAACTGGTAAATGTGGCAGTGTTAGAGTAGATATACTCCCAGGTTCTCGAGGTTTAGGAATAGTGGCTGGGAAAACAGCTAAAAACATAATAGCTTTCGCTGGAATTAAGGATTGCTGGACTAAAAGTCGAGGTTCTACAAGAACCGTTCCCTCCTTTGCTTATGCAACAGCTGATGCTTTAATGAATACTTATAAAATAGTCTCACCGAAAGATTGGGTTAGGTGAATCAGATTGGCTGAAGAGAAGGGACGTTGCTTAGCTTTAATTCGTCTTCGTGGTAATGTGGGTATTCGAAAAGAATATGAATACGTATTTAAACTCATGCATCTGACCCGGAAAAACCACGTGACATTATTAGAGGAGACTAAATCAAATTTAGGAATGATTCGGAAAATAAAGGATTATTCCACATGGGGTGAAGTCACTTCAGAAACCCTTCTTCTTCTACTAGAGAGGAAAGGAAAATTGAGGGGAAATAAAACATTAACGAATGATTATGTCAAGAATGAGCTTGGCTTTTCATCCATAGCAGAGTTAGCTCAGGCAATTTACGCTTCAGAAATTAACTTCTGGAAATTACCCAACGTTAAACCGATCTTTCGCTTACATCCACCCCGTAAAGGTTTCCGCAAATCTATTAGAAGGCCCTACCCTAATGGTGAACTAGGATACAGAGGGGAAGAGATAAACAAGCTCCTTTCCAGAATGATGTAATAACACTTTAAAACTTGTAAAAAGAAGGTTATGAAAATGCCGCAGAGATTTAGAAAAATTAGAAAACATCGTGGTTCAAGAAGCCACGGCTGGGGTGTGAGACAGCATAAGGGAAAAGGTAGCCATGGTGGGTTCGGAAGATCTCAGGGACACAAAGGTAAATGGACCTACACGGTAAAGTATGAACCCGATCGTTATGGGAAACATGGATTTAAGTCCCATACAAATGTGGAAATTGTTACGATCAATGTGGGAGAGCTTGATGAGCTAACTAATAAATTATTAGTAGAGGGTAATGCTGTGAAAGAGGATAAACTATGTGTTATTGACTTAGCTAAACTTGGCATTGGTAAGCTTCTCGGTTCAGGAAATGTGAAACAACAGTTAAAAGTTAAAGTAAAGGCTCATTCCCAACTGGCTGCAAAGAAGATTGAAGACGCTCAGGGAATAATAATACAAATAGAATAATCAAACTCTTGATCAACGTCTTACAACTCTTTTAAATCAAATTCTCACTATAACTATAATGTTGAGATTTACATGATAAGCCGTAAGACTTAAATTTCTATTTAAACTGATGGAAATACTCAACTTTGAGAGAAATAATGAATTTAAATGAGGTGTAAACGTTTAATGAGTTTAGTTATTACTTTAAGCGGTTTACATGGCACAGGTAAGACGACATATGCTAAAACCCTCTCAAAAACATTCAACCTACGACACATCTCTGCAGGAATACTTTTTCGCCAAATAGCTACTGACAAAGACATTTCCATCTCTGAACTAACCAAATTAGCGTCAAGAAATGATAAAATTGATCAGTTAATCGACGAAAGAACTAGAATGGAAGCAGAGAGAGGCAACGTCATAATAGACGGATTATTAGCGGGTTGGATAGCGATAAAATATGTTAATATTAAACTCTATTTAACAACCTCAGATAAAGTAAGGTTCTCAAGAATTGCATCGAGGGAAAACATCTCCACGATAAACGCGAGGAAACTAACTCTGTTTAGAGAAGAAATCGAGAGAAAGAGATTTATAAAATATTATAACCTTAACATAGATAATTTAACGATATACGATTTAATCTTAAATACTGAATTGCTTTCTATTGAATCAAATGTTATGATCATGAAAAACTTCATTCAAGAATATATTAAATTACATGGAGGGATCTAAAATACCAGCTCTAGAAATTGGACGAATCTGTATAAAAATAAAAGGAAGAGAGTCAGGAAAAAAATGTGTTATTGTCGACATCATCGATAAGTCTTTTGTTCTCATTACAGGACCTGAGACTTTAACAGGCGTAAAAAGGCGAAGGGTTAATGTGCAGCATATTAAACCTACAGAACTAAGTTTACCCATTAAACGAGGATCTAGCGATGAGGATATCATTAAAGCATTGGAAATTGATGAAAAAAATGAGAATATGAAAGCCAAGACAACAAAAGAAGTTTAACCCACAAAATTCTACATTTTTATTCAAATCTTCCATATGGTAAACTTTTTGTCGATGTCAGAATAATTATTATCTACATTAATAAACACGACTTTTGAGAATAAGTTAATGCCAGTACCACCATGGGAGATCAAACGCGAACTAATTATCAAAGTTGAGGCAGAGACTGATCCTACTCATGGTTGTATCCCAAAAAATCGAACCATACCTGATCTTATTAAATATGGTTTAGTGAACTTAGATAAACCAAGCGGACCAACAAGTCATGAGGTTGTAGCTTGGGTTAAAAAAATCCTCAAGATTGATCGTGCTGGACACGGCGGCACTCTGGACCCTAAAGTAACTGGTGTTCTACCCATCGCCTTGGAAGAAGCTAGAAAGATTCTTGGAATTTTTCTCCTCTCTATTAAGGAATACGTCTGTGTTATGCGCATACACGGAGAAATTCCAGATGAAAAAATTAAACAAGTGCTTGAAGAGTTTGTGGGGGAGATTTATCAGAAACCACCCCTTCGTTCTTCTGTTCGTAGGAACGTACGAATAAGACGCATCTACTACATTAAGGATCTTGAGTTTATAAAACGGAGAACACTTTTCAGAGTTGGATGTCAATCAGGCACATATATCCGAAAATTATGTTCAGACATTGGCGAGATTTTAGGGATAGGGGCTCATATGGAAGAGTTGAGACGAACTAAAACTGGATCATTCAACGAAAATGAGAATCTCATCACGCTATATGATCTGAAAGGTGCTTATGATTTATGGGTAACTGAGAAAGACGAATCCTGGTTGAGAAGAATAGTACAACCTGTAGAGCGAGCTTTAAAACCCATTCCGAAGTTATATCTCCGTGATTCAGCAATTGATTCCATATGTCACGGCGCTAAACTTGCTATTCCAGGAATTTCAAGACTAAATACAGGTATTACACGAAATTCTTCTGTTAGCTTTTTCTCTCTAAAAGGGGAGTTAGTTGCTCTTGGTAAAGCTGTCATGTCTACTGAAGAGATATTAAACCAAGATCATGGTATTGCTGCCAATACAACGCGAGTGATTATGAGTAGAGGTACTTATCCTAGGATGTGGTAGATATTAACGGAAAATATATGACTTCCTTTTTTGGAAATAGACTTAAGAGTGGTTTCTTTTATTTGTCTAATTAGCCGGGGTTGCCTAGATCCTCCAAAAAGGGGAGGGAAACCTGGAAAGGCGCAGGCCTGGAGTCCTCAAGGACTGAGAGTCTGTGATCCATCCGGATCGCGTGGGTTCAAATCCCACTCCCGGCGCCATTATATAGACATGAATAAAAATTTACCATCTTTTTTAGTCGATGA
>DAOVAG010000074.1 GCA_030671165.1 Candidatus Bathyarchaeota archaeon
TTTTTTCAAGGAAACCTGAGTTCGTCAAACTCTCTTATTTCCCTTATCACTACGCTAATCAAGATGCTCCCTACATTCCTCAAAAAAATTGGATAAAATAAATTGGACATTGGATCCTAATAGTCCAATGGATATCAAGTCTTAAGAATTATTTTATTATAATTCTTCTTTTAACTCTTTTGTGGGATTAATTTGCGATATACACTGAAAAATAGACTTAATCCTAAAAGTATTATTCCCAAAGATAGGAAAGAACCTGAATATCCGAAAGTGGCTAAGATAAGTCCAGTTATTATGGGTCCCAACATTTGGCCAATATCCATTATGGTTGCAAGAAATCCCATAGCTATTCCGTAAGTTTCTTTACTTGCTAGATCACCTACAAGTGCAGGTGTTGAAGAGATTACCATGGAGAATCCAAATCCATAGGTTAATGATATGGCTAAAAGAGGAAAGAAACCAGTTATGTAGGGGATTGCAACAAGTGGAAGACCGCTTATCGTTAATCCTAGTAGTATGATCATCTTCCTTCCAAGTCTATCGGAAAGTCTACCCATGAAGGGACTGACGATCGGAATTAGGATGAATTGCATACCTATAGTCATTCCGATTAAGGAAGGGTCTAATTGGGCGATATCCTTTAAGTATCCTATGAAAAAGAACTCTAAGGCTCCATATACATATCTTGCTCCAGCTTCTGTGGAGCTCACAATTAGTATATCAAGATTTTTAAAAATGTCTTTCCATCCATAAGTAGACTCAGACTTTTCAATCTCCTGAGAAGGACTGGATGATTCAGGCAGTTGCAATCTAGATGTATCATCCTGTTCTTTTAGAAAAAGTAAGGTCATAAGAAATACTGCAAGTCCAATAATGCTCACTATTAAATACACTATTCGATAGTTCCATATAGTGATTGATAATATGAATCCCCCTAGGAATGGAGCGATACCTCGCCCTACAATGGTTGCTGATGTAAAGGTTGAGATTCTCTCGCCTCTTTTAGAGGTGTAACGTTCAACTATTGCAGCTCGAGCAACGGGCACAAAAATGGCTGTTGCAAATCCATGATAGAATCTTACAAGGATAAGTTGCCACCACGAATTTATAAAAATGTATAGAAAAGGTGCTGAAGCAAACACAATGCTAGAGACTAAAAGAACCTTCTTCCGCCCCAAATGATCCGATAAAGAACCAGCTGGAAGACTGAATAAAATTCCAGGTAGAGTGGAAGCCGCAGCGACGAACCCCATCAAAGTTTCTGGCGTTTCTAAGCTTTCAGCAAAAGGATTAAGCACAGGGTTCTTAGACATCGTAGAAGTGAGAATGGCAAAGGCTCCAATGATACATAAGGTAATGAAAAAAACATCTTCATATCTTTTATGATTAAACGTCACCCTTTCATTCTCACCAAATTTCAATAATTATCCACAGGACTTCTTCAATACTTTCAAAAATTTCATTGTAGAAGGAACACTTATAGAAGCTAAATAATACTTTGCACTTAAAGTTTAGAATTCTAAAAAACGCGAACTGTATTTTCAATCTGAGATTAAACCTCTTCTGGATGACAAAGATAAATGTACCAAAATATTCCTTTTAATAATTATCAATAAAGATTTAATAACTACAGTAAGCTTGTGTAAAAAAACATGGTTTTTCCAAGACGATCAGATAAGCGAAGTGTTAGATCATACAATGTTTTTTCAGAATTAATAAAAGTTCTGAAGAATACATCCAAACGTTTCAAAGTTATGATCGTGCGGAATAGTATGAGGAATTTTGTTAATACAGTCAACCCTTATAACTCGATTTACATCAAAAACCTTGGTGCTTCAGAGACTGAGATTGGTATGTTATCAGCCATCTCTGCAGGTTTCGGAGCCCTCTTTGCTATAATCACAGGTTGGATAGCTGATAGGCGCGATAAGAAAAAGATCTACTTATTTGGCTCATTTGTGGGATTATTAGTCCCACTAGTCTATTTTATGACCGACGTTTGGATATTATTGATATGCGCTTTCGCCCTTGAGGGATTTCGAATAGGCGTGATTTTACCCGCTTGGTCAGCAATGTATGCAAATAGTGTCGAGAATGATGTGCGAGGAACAGTTTATGGTATAGCAAACACTTTGATGATTCTACCAACCATAATTGCTCCCATCATTGGGGGATTGATAGTTACCCACTTTGGAGGGCTTACTATCGATGGGATACGTCCCCTCTATGTCATGCAATTAATCACTCTTATTATAACCTGGATCTACGTTTTCATATTTCTCAAACGCGAGCATAATGAACCAAACCCAGATAGTAAACTTCTGTTTGTAACTTTCCTAAAGGATTACAAAGATATTTTAGCCATTAAAGGTGCTAAGACCTGGTTGACAATGAAAATGCTTGGTGCAGTTTCAGTTGGCCTCGTTGGTCCTTTCTGGATCCTCTACGCGGCTAACATCCTAAATGCTTCTTCCATGACGATTGCCTTGATGTTGACTAGTAGACTCCTAGTGCATCTCTTACTCTCCCCATTCATGGGTAGATTAGTAGACAAGTTCAGTAGGAAGAAGATGATCGTAGGTGCACGATTCATCATGTTTATTGCAGTAGGCATCTTTCTGTTATCATCTGGCGATCCTAGCATAATGATTGGATCTTGGGCTATCTGGGGTATTTCCAATGCATGCTTCGTAGCTTGGGATGCACAGATGGTTGAGATGGTTCCGAATTCCCACAGAGCTAGATGGGTCGCCATGGATCATTCAGCATTTAATTTACTCTCAATCCCAGCAGCGATCCTGGGTGGATACTTGTGGGAGACACTTGGTCCAATCTCTCCCTTCCTCATCATGCTCATCGTTGATGGTGGACTTCGTATGCCTATGATCTACTTTGGTGTCCCTGAAACAGCAAAAAAAGTTTAGCATACACAAACTTCCAAGATCAAGGAGAGAATAATGTTACACATTGTATCAGCATATTTTTCCCTCTAAGACTTCACCATTCAAATAATAAGATAATTTCTCATATATAGTAGTAATATTGAAATATTATCTCTCATAATTGAGAATATCTTTATCTATTTTATTTGCATGTTTATAATGACGAGGAATATTAGTAGATGATAAGAGTGAAGCGGAGTGGTTTCAGAGGTGGATCAATGAGGCGAAGTATGCGAGGTGGATTTAGAGGAATACATAGACGACCTTATAGACGATTCTGGGGTAGACCTTATAGGCCATTTATGGGGCGTCGACCATTTTGGTGGTATCCGATTTGGTGGCGTCCACTCTATTGGATGCCTTGGACCATGATGATGGGTGGATTCTTATATCTCCTTTATGATTCGATGGCTTACAAGTTATATAATGACGATGGGGGAAGAATAGAGCGAGAAACAGGAAAACGTGTAAGAGATCTGAATGAGGACGAACTCAAAGCATCAATGAAGCGACTCGGCATATCGAAACTTGAACTCTCTCCAGAAGATCGTGAAACCATCTCAAAATCAGAAAAATCGGTAAGAGATCTGAATAAGATTGATCTCTTGGAGGCTATGAAGCGATTGGGTATTAAAAAACTTGAACTTTCACCAAAAGACGAAGCAGCATTATCCCAATCAATAAGTGGTGAAGATAGATATTGCATTTACTGCGGTAA
The DNA here is from genome assembly GCA_030671165.1 of Candidatus Bathyarchaeota archaeon. Lineage (GTDB taxonomy): Archaea > Thermoproteota > Bathyarchaeia > RBG-16-48-13 > JAUWWH01. Next base: position 3,661 of record DAOVAG010000074.1, read on the forward strand.
TAGATTGTCTTCTAAAGCTATGTATTGTGATGGATGTGGCCGAAAGAGAGCCCTGAAGTAAGCCGTTTTAATTAATCTTGTTTTTATGTGTGTCCCATCGATTTACAATATCTCCTAGGAGTTCTGGTTGAATAGTGTAGAACACGTCCATGTTTTTTTCTGGGAAGTGGATTCTAATAGAGAATTGTCTACCTAATCGATCCATTTTTGAGATACCAAATTGTGGTCTTATTGGAAGATGCACCTTATATTTCTCGTGGAATCTGTCAATCGCGGGAATGATGCATTCGTCAACGAGTTCTCTGTGTGGAACATCGTGGGGGAAGCCAATTTGAAATGTGTAATCGATCACATCCCCCTCAGAGAAGTTGAGGATCACGCTATCTAAGACTTTTCGGTTCGGGATCTCCATAATATTAAACGTAGGCGTGTAAATCTTCGTATAATTGGCTGTAATTTCCTTAACTTCTCCCTCAATTTCTCCAATCCGCACGTAATCGTTGACTAGGAAAGGTCTAGCAATCATGAGGTAAATTCCCGCTAGGAAGTTCCCGATAGTTTGCGTTGACGCGAACCCGATAGCAGCCCCTCCAATAGCGGAGATACTGATTAACCAATCCGCTCCTAACCCAAATACTTGTAAAATCATTATAGTTCCAGTAACGATCACGATTACTCGCGCAATCATTTTTAAACTGTTCTCAAGATGTGTATCTAATTTAAACGTCTTCGACGTTCTTGTGATAGCTCCTTTCACAACTCTCTCTACAATGATCACTATTGCAAGAATAACGATTATTAATACAAGTTTTGTGACCTGCTCAATTGTCACAAAGGTATTCAACCAATCAAGAATTTCAGAAGACATTTTCAGGTAATAATATCTTCCCATTTAATATGTATTTCGCGTAGGATTACGAACTCTTCCCAAGAAGGATACATTTTACACGGTAAATTGTGGTATACAACCCATATACTTTTGATCTTTATTATTAATCGTTGAATTAAAATCTTGTTTAACACAAGAGAAGGTTTATGATAGAGATCTTCTATGGTCTAAGATTCAACCAATCCAATCATTCACCTTTTTTTCATGAATGTTGTATAATTGGATTTAGAATTGATGGTATACAGTCCTTTCATTTTGTTGTTTACGTCATTGTTCGAAATATTGAATAAGTTGTTCTAATCTGTATTTTAATAAACTTGACAATTATTAGTATCTAGTAATGATGAAAGGATATGAATCGTAAAATAGTTGCGTTCGTGCTCTTCTTTACTATCGTCGGATCTATTGCAGTCTACTACATTTATATTTCTCTATCCAACGTAACAAGTGAGCTCTCTTGTCCTCAGGATGATAGTAGGTATGTCTGGACACCGATCGATACATCTGGTGAAAATTATAACTGGAGCTGCTTTGAGCGTGATCACACATGGATCGAGACCTATTCTAAGGCTGTATATGAACAATGGTTGAATGCAGTCCTCAAACCTGTATTTGTTAGAGATTATACGTTACTTTATTTGCGCACCGAGTTGAAAATGGACTTTCCAGATCCTCTCATGCTGAATTGGACTGGGGGCAGAGAGACACCGGATAGTATTCTTG
>DAOVAG010000171.1 GCA_030671165.1 Candidatus Bathyarchaeota archaeon
TATAGAGGATTCATCTTGATAATTCCATCATTAATATTTGGATTTATACGAATTTACAGTGGAGTCCATAATATGGGAATAACGCTATCTCTAATCTAGAATCGACATACAGCAGAGCACTTGTTTAAGAAAGTTCTACATGATTCTTGGACTGTTGTAAATAGATTTTGTTCTATCGTTTTAGCATTCATAATTCTCTTAAGTAGTATGAGTCCCCTTTCACATTGGTTGAATTTTGTTGAGATTCGGTGCAGAAAATGTATTAGAAAAATTAAATTATAAATTGTTATTGTTAAAGAGAATACAAGATAGAGACGTGAGGAAACAATACATTCATGAAAATTTTACACAAATTGAATCCAACGATTACCTGAAACGATTACGTGAAACATTAAACAAGAGAGATAAGGAAATAAGAGAACTTGAAAAGCAAATCGAGGAGATCAAAAAATCTTAAGTTTCATCAGACATCATTTTTAGTTTTTTCACCACTAAATTTGGGTTGCCAGAATCTAACAAAATCCCATTCACATAAGGTGCAACCGCTATAGCTTCATCAACAGCCTCTTCTCCAATAACATGAACGACTTGCACTAGATCTATACCTGGCAAAGCTTCCCATAGCGCTCTATAGTCGCTGATTAATAGTCGATTAACGAGTTGTATAACATTTGTCCGACACCGTCTTTGCTGTGCAATAATTTCTGTTGGATCCTGTTTTGAAGTCAATAAAATAAGAAGAGACTGAAGGTGGCAAAGTCTTCGTAATCTTGGCAATAAGTTCTTCCTAAATTGGACCAGGTCCACTTGGCATTTCCGAAACCAAACCCACAGCAGATGCTCCATATTTAATCGCAAGCCATGCTTCCTTCACACTAGTTATGCAACAAATCTTAACCCTTGGTTTCTTAATGGGCTCCATCAGTTCCACTCCCCAATTCTCTATTCGCATAACTTATTTTATTGATAGTTTAAGAGTTTGGGATTAAATTTAGTGCATAAAAAAGGGGGCATATAGGTATATTACGCCGGTTTGAGTGTGTTACACCACTCAGCGATTTTCTTTTTCGCCTCTTCCTTGTTCTCTAACGCTTTCGCTGGCATGGTTAACTCGGCGATGAAGGTGGAGTTCGGCATCAACGCTTTGGTTTTCTCGATGGCTTGACCCAATTTTGAATCCGTGAAGAACAACGCCACTTTCTTCCCCGACAAGTCATTCTTGTTTAGGTATGTTCTGATTGCTGGTGTTGGACTGCCAGCCCAGACGGGTTGTGTTATGATTATAAGGTCATAGTCAGCTGTGGCTCTTTTTGTTTGGGCAATCTCGGTTTCTTTTCCGCTCATAGCATCCCTGCCAGCTGATAGGAAGGCGAGTCTGCCTTGGCGGTTCTTCAAGTCAATGACTTCTTCTATGTCGGCTCCGAGTTCTGTCGCGATGGTTTCGGCGGCGAATTTCGCGTTTCCAGTTCGGGTGTAGTAAATTACCAGAGTTTTCATTGTCAGTCCTCAACTTGTTAGTTATCAGTGGTTTCGGATAAAAGACTTTTATATACTTTGAAAAGTCCAGCTGAAGGTAACTGCTGTCTTTCTAAAAACCTATTTTCTACTAAGATTTTGGCTATTATTTCATTATCTTCCTTTTGTTCCGTAGTCTTTAAAACTTGGTTATAGTCTTCCATCAAACTTCACCTTTTCTTTTTACTGCTCAAACGGATCTTTGTATAGAGTATATCATTTGTTTTTATGTTCTTAATTTGTAATATCCTATGAAATGGAATAATCGTTGTTCCATCTATAGACTCATATTGAAAGTAATTTTTACTTAATGTCTGTATTTCACTACACATTAAACTTCTCTTGTTATCTAGAGCGCCATCATGTCTATAAGAAATCTTATTGTCAATAGGATTCTCCTTTTTATCCCATTTTATCTTGTTTAAGATACCGAATATCGTTAATTTACTCAATCTTTATTACATACTTTCTTTTTGTGTTGAGAGTTTTGAGTTGTCAAATATGTTTCAGATACAATAATAAAGATTTGGTTGAAAAAAGGGAGTTTGCTGGGAATCGGGTGATGTCTCCAGCAGCACCCCTAAATGTAGATTCACGGATCTTTGAGGAAGTTTAGTACTCTAAAACGTTTCTAGGGCACGCTCTTGTACTCGATATATTGAAACCTCATATACATGAAGTACCTGTTCTAATTTTAGAACGTACTGTTCTATTACGTAGTATTATATACCCCTTTTAATCTTCTTTTGTATGGTGATAAAATTGAAGAGGACACTGCTAATTATGGCACTCATATTAGCCATCACCGTTTCTTTTTCAATCTACATTTTAGTTGTTTCTAAAGGCGTGCAGGCTGAAAATAATCAAGGATCTTCAGGTGTGACTAATATGAAGGCTGTTATCAACGAGAAGAGAAATCTGGATGTGCTTGTGTCTATTGACATAAGCGATGGTTTGACTGAGATAGAAGCCAAGATAATAGCGGAGCTAACTTTCATCCAGGTTATGGAACAAAATGTGATGCATCAATTGGATACTCTGACCTTTAATGAAACGCAAATTACAGCAAATTATATTTGGGGTTACGATGAAAACGATATGGGGCACGTATTCTCCATGGATTTAGATCTCACAACGCTTCAGATAACCGTTTCGCACTGTTTCTGATAACACGCACAGTGACACATAGAAAAAAGAATGGGAGAAGGGGAGCGGGAAATGACTTCGATAGGCATTCATTTCTATCCAAGATGATAAAATCCAGCCACCAAATTCGCAAGTTTGCGGGGGATAAACAGGTGATATCTCCAGCGTGGAGCGGTTTCAAATCTCATACTGGACACCCCCACTGGACCCCACACATTTTATTCTACTTTCCATTTCACACGCGCTGTAAAATAGAGGTAAGCCTTGCATACCCGACAAATGTCTAATCTACTTTTAAAGCAAAATATTATACTCTTAAACAAATTATTCTTAACTATGAAAATGAAAGCGATTGTAACAAAAAGATACGGTCCCCCCGAAAAGCTTCATCTCCAAGAGGTAAACAAGCCTACTCCTAAAGATAATGAAGT
>DAOVAG010000038.1 GCA_030671165.1 Candidatus Bathyarchaeota archaeon
AACTTCCTTAGCATGTTTAAGACCTGTTTGTATCGCGACCATTTAAATACGTGCTTGAACAATAAAAATGGAGAAGTAATTCTTTTCAAGAACTATTTGATTTAGATTTCTAACAGTGTAAGATCAAAAAGAGAAAGTAAAATTATCTATCTTTCAAATCTAATATATCATTAAGTAATCTTTTCAATAAGTATCAATATCAAGCATTTTTTAAGTAAATTGATGAAGAAAAAAAAGAATTTATTCTAATTTTTATACCGTTACTCTCTTCTATTCTTCTATACAGAAATGTATATTTATAGAGTAGCGGTATATCTTATTGGGTTGATTTAGATGGTTATTTTAGCTTCAGTTAAGGTTGATAAAAAATATAGGATTACAATTCCAAAAGAAATTAGACAACTTTTAAGTTTAACACCAGAGTCTGAACTTATCTTTTTCTCAGTGGCTGATTGGAAGGAGCGAGTTTGCTTTAGGAAAAAATAAACTCACCACTCGTAGTAACAGAGAACAATAACATCGTAATTATGCTAATTATTCTAATGGAGTTAACATTTTTTTTAAAATATTTTATTTCAACATGTATTCTCATAAGATTATAAGGGAATGATATTTATGCAGAATGTTAAACGATGGAATGCTATTTATAAGCAAAAAGGGAGAACTTACGTATCTTCCTTAGAGTATTTTAATGAAATCTTGACGCTATTTCAGACATATTCTGTCAAGAAAGTCCTTGATCTAGGTTGTGGTTCTGGAGGATATGTAGTCTCTTTAGCTAAAAATGGGTATGAAGTTTATGGACTTGATTTTTCTAAAGAAGCAATAGAAGTAGCAAAGAGTTGGCTTAAAGACAATGGAAATAAAGGAAATCTGAAACTCGGTTCTATCTATAAAAAACTTCCTTATGGAGATAATTTCTTTGACGCTGTGATAAGTTTTCGAGTAATACATCATGCAACAATAGAAGACATACGTAAATTGATCAAAGAACTTGAAAGAATATTAAAACCCCAGGGTCTACTATTCATCACAGTACCGAAGTGGAGGATGCCTCGAAAAAAAATGGGCAATTTTAGAATGTTCGATTCTAGAACTTTTATTTTTAAAGAAGGCGACCAAAAGGATGTCATGCATTATCTATTCAACAAAAAGTTATTAAAAAATGAATTCAAAAATTTTCACATTAATACCCTTCGAATCAATAATGGCTATTCCACAAAAGATAACTTGGCGAAAACGGAACAGTATTACTGTTTAATCGGTAAAAATAAATAGAAATTAACCTTTCCCGTCTCTGAGTCATGCTTTTGCAAATAATCATCATGACGAAAAAGACAAGTTTTCAATAACCTATTGTTTAATGGATAAACTTGATAATCATTCCAATGTTGGATCCGGAACAATCCCTTTGATGAAAGTAGCTAATACAAATAAGAAGAACTAAATTTTATGTATTATTTCATGAAATTCATAGCCAGTGCACCGTAAAGTACAATATCGTGGCCGAGAGGTGTTGCCTTTATCTCAGGTATTCGGTTTACTGAGAGATCTTTAATAAATCTCTTGATTGGCTCAAGTACAAGTCTAGTATTATTAAGTGTGACGCTGCCTCCGATTGTTATAAGTTCAGGATCATACGCAGCTATAACATTTGCAATACCAATCGCATTTAGCAATCCTAATTTTTCAACTATTTTTAAGCATATCTCGTCTCCCTCTTTTGCTGCATCGTAGACCATCTTTGCGTTAACATTTTCAAAATTTCTATTCGATAATTTACCTAATTTACTTCTCTCAAAATCAGCCTGTGCATCATTATTTTTGATCCAAAACTTTACATAATTGGGGATGTTATTTCCCGAACAGTATGCTTCCCAATGCCCTTTCCTACCACATCCACATTCCAATGTCCCTGACAAATCTATACAAGTGTGCCCCATCTCAGCTGCATTGCCATCTTTACCCGTGATAAGCGTTCCATTTACATAAGCACCGCATCCTATACCACTACTTATTGTTATGTATGCTAGATTATCAATTCCATCTCCTAAACCGAACATTTTCTCGCCTAAAACTGCCGCACTGCAATCATTTAAGAAATGAATTGGTACTTTGAATGCCTTCTCTATAGGATCTCTTATTGGAATATTGTTAAACGGTAGGTTTGGTGCAATGAGTATCATTCCACGTTTAATATCAAGTGGTCCGAGGGAACCGATTCCAATACCTTTTACCTCATTATAATTAACGCGGAGGGAATTAATTAGTCCTATCATCTGATTAGCTATACCCTTTGAACCATTATTGATGTTGATCTTTTCTGTGATCTTCTTTAGAATGTTTCCATCTTTATCTCCAAGCGCAACCCTTATGTTTGTTGCACCGAGATCGACGGCTAAAGCTTTCATATATAAATGTTAATGCCCAACTAGGTTATATTCTATTACCCATGGTATGAGCTAAATTGTTAGCATGAACATAATAAAAATAGAGTTTTTTAACCAGAAACAGAAAGTATCTTTGATAATACGCGAAGATACTTCGAACATAGATCAATTAACTTTTAGTAAGATCCAGAATCAAATTTGATAACGTAAAATCAATAAAAATCGTAACTAAGCCGAAAAAAGTTTGTCGATTGCACATAAACCTTGATGACAGACAATTCTTAATCCTGAACATACATTGCGTACTAAATAGACAATTGAACAAATTCACTTCTTTTCTTCATCAAAAGCTAGATCGCTATATGAAACCTTAATCAAATCTTTATTTTGGATCTCAAGTATTTTCATCAAATCATCCAAACATCTTCTATCTTCTACAATATTTGTAGTCTCTCTTTCGAATTCGATAAATGTTCCAAGACCTTTTACATGATCTAGATGAATCTGTGTTCCTTTGTACTTGTAAATCTCCCTCTTCTTCTCAATCACAATTCTTTTTGTAAGCGCTCTCTGACAAAATAGTTTAAAAGGTTCCGGTTCCTGAATTTCAAGTATCATCACTTCACTCTTTTTAGGTCCAGTAATATTCTCCCTTTCATAGAAAATTAGTTCAGCTTTTTTTTCACCTTGGATCTCTCTTAGTTTCAATCTACCTTTAGGATTTGTAAAATACGTGTCAATTTGATGAAACGTACCGACATGATGTGCTCTCAAATCCCTAAGTTTCAATCGAATAACATGGAGAGATTTAACTTTGGCTTTTAACTCCAATAACTGACTTTTCAACCTATTCTCACAATCCCCAATAAGCCACTAACATTTTTACCTGTTTGAAGATAAGCTATACGCTTTCGAAATATTAGAGCTCACCATGATTTTTATGTTACGAATTCAGAAAAGGGACTGTATAGAAAAGCATATGTGTGTTAGAACTACAATATTCCTTAAACTGGGATGAATATGAAGCTATTAATAGATGAACAATTACTTGGATGTGGCATACTCTTAAGATCCATCGGTTATGATGTAATATTAGCAAATGAGACAGGGTTTCAGAAAGATAAAGACCTCGTCGATTATGCAATCAAGAATAACTTATTTATCATCACCGAAGATAATGGTATGGTAACTCTCTGCAAATTCAGAAATGTACCACATCTACATTTTGATGTTTCATTGAAGGCAAAAATAATCATAGAAGAATTAAAAAAGCTGAACATTTTCTCTTAAAAGACAATATCACTCAGAAATATGTACTATTCAGAACATTTTGTTTATTATCAATAATTCTACTTGTTTTTTAGATTTCTTCCTTATCCATACTCTCACATAAAGATCCTTTTATCTTAATTCTTAAAAAAACATAATCATCTTAATCTGTTAATTCAAAGGTGCAATTTCATTTGTCTCAGTTGATATTAAAAAGATTAACAATCTGGACAGAAACTTGTTGAGTCTATCATACAGTCGGAGCAGAAATTTCTTCCACATTTAAGGCAGAAGTAAGTATATTTTTTTTCGATTTTCTGTCCACAGATGGTACATGCAATATTTTCTAACAAGAGTTAACCCTGATTCACTTTAACTATGTTTTGTTTCTTAAATTAGGAATATAACATTAATTAAGAGTTAACATAAAATCGCATCTTAATTAATGTAGAATATATTATTATATTTATTATTGGGAATTCATATGGAAAATGAATTAGTTAAACTTGTCAATAAATCGTTAACAAGAGAAGAACTTTTCCAAAAAGTTTCACAAAACTTTGATTTATTACCCAAGATCCTTGATGGTGTTTCCTCACAAAAAGCAGCAATTAGATACGGCTGCGCTAAAGTATTGATGGATTTAAGTGAAGAATATCCTGAGAAACTGTATCATCATATTGATTTTTTTATTAATCTTTTGGACAGTAAATATAGAATACTAACTTGGAATGCGATGGCGATTATCGCAAACTTAACACGTGTTGATACTGATAAAAAATTTGATGCTATATTTAATCATTATTTTAATTTTACAAATGATGAATATATGGTTACTGTGGCTAATGTTGTTAAACATTCTGCTCAGATTGCTTTAGCCAAACCTTATCTTATACCTAAAATAACGCTTGAACTTCTAAATGTTGAGAATATTTCATTATCTCCACATTTGACAGAAGAATGTAAGAGAGTTATTATTGAAAAAACTCTTAAATCCTTTACAAAGTTTCTTGACAAAATTGAAGATAAAGAAGAAGTACTCTCCTTTGTTCAAAAATATTTGGATAGTTCAAGGAAACCATTAAGAATTCAAGCTGAAAAAATAATTAAGCGATGGAAGTGACAATAGCTAACTTCCATCATAATCCGTTACTTGACCCTTATTATCCTAAACTTTTACACTTGTATTAGCAGAATTAAATATTTTTTTTCGTTTAATTGATGTATTGTAAATATTTCTGAAATATTGTTCATTTGAGAACCAGAACTTGTAAAAATAGAGCAATTCTAAATAGAATTCCAGTATAGATTTGCAGTTCATAAGTATTATCATAACCATCGAATCTAAGTATGGAATTGTATTCGATCTACCATGTTAGCCAAGAAACATGATGATCGTAGGGAAGGTTGAATAGTTCCTATAGCCATATTTTATCCCTTTTCCTTCCCTACCTTCATGGGTCTCTATACTGTTCTATTGTCATATTCCCCATGGGCTGTAAATGATTTTTTTTGATGTTTGTTAAAGTTATCTTTTCAGAATTATTCTTGCTAATACTCCTGGTGCATAACTGGAAAGTATAAAGTCTATTATCATAACTGCTGAATCTCATATCTTTTCGGTTTTATAATTGATCAAAAAATTGTATTTAAGTTGCTGCGTAGATCGCTAAGAATTAATTCGTGAAACCAAAGAAGAACTTCAAAAAAAGAGGTGAACTATGATCTCTCAGATTATGAAAAAACGATTTGGTGATTCGGTAAAATGTTCCCAGTATCTTTCCCAAAAACGTTTATTCTTTTCAGAGACTTAGCTACTAGCCTATCACTTAGACCTTAATATTCCTATGGAAACCGTCCAATTTAAAACAGTCTTGTTATGTGTGGTTTCTGCGCTTCCCAGCATTTTTTGCAATAAACTGCTCTTTTTGGGTCAGGTTTGAATGGAACAACACATTTTTTTCCGCAATCAGTACAAACCGCTTCATGTAGATGGGAAAGTTCTCTAGACGATTTGTAATAACCTTCCAATTCCTCTATTTCAGTGTTCGTTAAGGATTTTATTCGGTTTAATTCTAACATTTCTCTGCGACCCACAAGTGTTATAGCGGTTCCATCAAGTCCTACTCTAGCTGTTCTACCAATTCTGTGAAAGTATACTACTGGGTCTAATGGGATGTCATAGTTGATTATGTGAGTTATTCCTTGAATATCTAATCCTCTAGCGGCAATATCTGTTGCTACAAGAAACTCTAATTTGCGTTTTCTAAAAGCGTTAACAACTCTGTCTCTTTGTGGTTGGGTAAGACCACCATGCAGCGGTCTTGCGTCATATCGTCGTTCTCCCAGCTTCCTTGCCAAAATATTTGTTCTTCTGCGTGTTCTACAGAATAAGATGGCTCGTTCTATATGATTATCGTCTATAATCTCACATAAGATATCAAATTTATTTTTAGGATTTACTGTTATGTAATACTGATCCATCTGTGTAAGGGCTATTTCGTCTTTACTTACCAGTATTTCTTCGGGGTTCTTCAAGTATCTGTGGCATATTTTCATCACTGATTGATCTATTGTTGCTGAGAAGAGGCTTGTCTGCCTATTTACAGGTGTCTTTGACAAAATGTATTCCAGGTCTTCTCTGAATCCCATATCTAACATTCTGTCAGCCTCATCGAGAACGACATTTTTTACTGATGTTAAAGTTAATGTTCTCCGTTTAATATGGTCTATTATGCGACCCGGTGTAGCAACAATGATGTGGATACCTCTTTCCAACGCACGTATTTGTCTCCGAATAGAGGCTCCACCGTAAATGGGTAAGATTTTTAGGGGTGTATATTTGCCGATTTGGCTTATATGTTCTGCTGTTTGAATGGCGAGTTCACGTGTTGGCTCTAAGACTAAGCCTTGAATAGTCTTTCTATTTGGATTTATGTTCTGAATCATTGGAATACTGAAAGCAGCGGTCTTACCTGTTCCTGTTTGTGCTTGTCCAATAACGTCTTTGCCTTCAAGTAAGGGAATTATTGCTTCAGCTTGGATTGGGAAAAGTGTGCTAAATCCAAGATCATCTATACCGTTCAAAATCTCTTTACTTAATGGTAAATCTTTAAAGTATTGTATTTGCATATTTTGTATCTCTCCTATCACAAAAAAATTTCGCATGCTATTCTGAGGAGCTTACGGCTTCTTTAGACGGTAACATGAAAATGAATCATTGTAATAAACCCTTACGGTAGAGTATCCTGTATAAAAAGGTTTACTAATTAAAGTTCAATGAGTGATAGTATACATGCTTTTTTAAGTTATAGCTGTTTTTGTGTCAGAGGAAATGGCATAAATACTAGAATTTTATGATAATAAATAGAAAA
>DAOVAG010000103.1 GCA_030671165.1 Candidatus Bathyarchaeota archaeon
TTTACAAGTTAATTAATAGAGGACATGTAATAAAAGATGTAGAAATAGCCACACGCATTCTAAAGGACTCTGGTTTTAAGACGGTTTACCATATCATGCCAAATCTTTTTTCAACCTATAAAAGAGATCTCAAGATGTTTAAGACATTATTTGAAGATGCGCGATTCAAGCCTGATGCAATAAAGATTTACCCAACACTGGTTCTTGAGGGAACAAAACTTTGCGATATGTGGAAAGAGGGAGAATATATACCATATCCAACAGAGAGAATTATCGAGCTCATTGTTGAAGTTAAGAAGATAATTCCAGAATGGATTCGAATTCAGCGCATTCAAAGAGACATTCCTTCTAACTTAATCCTCGCTGGCGTTAAGTCCAGTAATTTGAGACAACTAGTACACCAGAAACTTCAACAGAGGGGAATAAAATGTAGGTGCATAAGATGTCGAGAGGTTGGACACCGAATGCTTAAGGATAATCTTGAGCCAAACTCAGATGATGTGAAATTAATCGTGACAAGTGAAGAGGCTTCTGAAGGTGAAGATATCTTTATTTCATTTGAGGATTCAGTACACGACATTCTTGTAGGGTACTTAAAATTACGTATACCATCAGAGAACACTCATAGATTAAAAGTGACATCGAAAGCCATCGCAATTATACGCGAGCTTCACATATATGGACCCATGGTTCCTGTGGGTAGTCATAAACCTAAAGTTTGGCAACATAAAGGTTATGGAAGAAGATTGATTGCTGAAGCTGAGAGACTCTCAACTGAAGAGTATGATAAGGATAAGATTATCATCTTAAGTGCTTTAGGTACTAAACGTTACTACATGAAATTTGGTTACAAACATGAGGGCCCATATATGTCAAAGAACCTTAACTTCAAGTGATCTCGTTTTCATATGGAAAGATTTATTATATCAGAATAATTCAATCCTTCTAACAATTTAGCTGAAGAGGATTATAACTTGGTCTTGGATTCACTTAAAACTGCATTGTCCAACAGAAACATCTTGGTTCTCTCAGTATCTGTCTCCTTTCTCATGCTCTCCTTCAGTTTATATCAATCCTTTTGGCCACTCTACCTTTTGGAACAAGGACTCAATGTTGAGTTAGTAGCTTTATTATCCGTGATCGGGATGTCATCAAGACTTCTTGCACAATTACCAGGGGGGATACTTGCAGACAGAATTGGCAGAAAAAAGGCTTTACTTATTGCAGCACCATTATTTGTAATCCAACCAATAATATACATGTTTGCAACTTCTTGGGAACATTTCGTTATTGGACAGATATTCGGTGCATCTTTGTCTCTTGCAACCCCGGCATACAATGCAGTCGTATTGGAATCACTTCCCAACGAGCAAAGAGGCTTGGGATATGGGGCTTTTAGAATGATTATGAACATGACTAGAATCTTTGCGGGAATCGGTGGTGTGCTTATAGATATTTTGGGTCTAAGTCAGGGAATAAATCTTTTCCTTATGATACAGATCATAGTAAGTATAGCATTTTTCCTTATAATAGGTCTATTCTTGAAAGAAACACTTTCAGAACATTTGACTGAAAAGAAGACTTTTGTAGAAAGTATACGTGAGATACTTCCGGAATATAAGCGAAATATGTTACATCTTCAAACAGCTTCAAGTCTTTCCCAATTTGCTCTAAATTTGATAAATCCCTTTATAGTTATCTATGTCATAAAAAACATAGGTTTATCATATACAGAGTGGGGACTCCTTCTTTCAATCCAAACCGTTATTACAATTATTACAGCAATTCCAGGAGGTATGATTGCTGATAAATTCGATAGAAGATATTGCATCATATTCGCAAGAGCAATGGTACCCTTAACTAATCTTAGTTACATATTCCTCAAAAGCTTTTATCCTATACTGATAATCCGTGTACTGGCGGGTATAGGAGCGGGGTTAGGTGGAGGCGCATATGGATTCCTTGGAGGTCCAGCGTGGCAATCCCTTCTTGCAGACTCTGTTACCAAAAAGAAACGAGGAAGAATCATGGGACTCATGGGAACTTTAACGGGAATTACTAATCTTCCAGCAGCACCAGTAGGGGCATATATGTGGGAAAATTACTTCCCAGAATTGACCTTTTATCTTTCAATGATAATAGGCACTTTGGCTCTGCCGATCATATACTTTTTTGTTAAAGAACCAAGAAACCAAAAACGTAGCAATATTGATAGGATAAGTTAATTAATGTTACAAAATTCGTTTATCGTCTCACATCTTTCATGACATTCTCTATAATGACTTATCTTTAAAATGTGAAATATACTAAAGTGAGAGGTAAATTGATATTTGAGTTGGAATAATTCTTACCACTAAAGAAAAATATGGAGATTTGGGTAAAGTGAAGATAATTCTATATAAAACAACTCATTGTCCCCGATGTGTAGAATTAAAGAAGCGTCTTGCAGGTTTGAGGATAAATTATGAAGAAAAAAACATAGAGACTGATTCAGACGCTATGACTGACGTGTTAATGATGGGGAAATGGGTGATGCCAATCCTTACAAAAGATGGTGAATTAGTGGATATAGAGAATTTAGAGAAGGAGTTATAGACCGAAAGTTCTTAAAATGTTCCAGAGCATGCGGTTGACTATAAAGATCTACTTTTGGACTAGTGTAAAACCTCGACTCGTAGAACATGACTTAAATTGATAAAAAGTTCACTTTTATCCTGACGATTAGTCACCTGCGGTAAAGGATTTCCCAGTGTGGAACGCAATGTTACTGCTTCAGCATCAGAAAGCCATATGCCTGGGGGATCTTGAGATACGGTTGCTATAATCCCTTCAAAACCAAAGGAGCGATCAAGCACAACCAGAACCCTCTTACCGATCTTGCTTTCAAGTATATGAAATAAAGAGGGAGTTATCCCTGTAGACATGATTATTTATCATAACATCTGAAACTCTAATAAAAGTATTATTGTAACCGAGGAATATCTCTCAGTAACACTGTGATCTAAAGTATCATTAAGATTTGTAGATAGAGAAATTTATTTTGAAGGACTGAATAGAACATAATAGGAGAAATAATGTTTGGGTGAAGTTTTCAAACCAGAAGATATTCTGAAAAAAAAGAGATATATTCCTGACTTAGCATCAAGACCGATTCCTCAGCCTCCAAATCTAGAAACTATCGTAGAGGATATAGAGACGATTAAAAAAGAGATCACTAAAATTAAATCAGTTTTGAAATCTCACGGTATTACATACGAATGAGAATAATTGTGGCCAAAGAGTTAAGTTAACAGGCTGTATAGCTTTTAGAATTTTAAGAGTTAGCATCAAGAATTTTTATTAGGTGAAGTGTAATTCCAATGCTTTTCTCAGCGGGTGGAGTCTCCGGTACATCTGTATATCAAGCTCTAATATTACAAGTTCGACCATAACATATGTCAGGTTACCTTCGATAAGGTGTCCACCTAAAACAATGACCTCTCCATCTTTAACGTAGGAGATAGTGATGTGAGCATGAATTATTGTTTTACCAGTTTCACTTTGAGAAATATTACCAGATAATGAAAGTATTTCAAGCGGGCCTTCAATAGATGAGTATAACCGATCTGTTCTTCTTATGGGAAAACTTGCGGGAAACTGTTTAACATTTCTCAACCTACCTTTTTCTAAGCTTCCTACAGCTGATACTATAACTCCCGTTTTCACTTCTAGCTCGTTTACAATATTCACCAAGCATCCTAGCAGATCTTCACCTGGCTCAATCTTTACAGTAATTGCCCTAACTATTGCTCCTGAACCGGCTTGCCAACTCAATGTCTAATCAACTCGATCTAAGTCTTAATCTCTATACTTACTCGGTCATATTTATTTTCAACTGATAAACTACTCGAGTGAAAATATTGAAATCTTTTTATTAATTGAAAAAGAAGGGATATAGATCCGAAGAATACACCCAATATAAAATAGGTTGATAATAAAAACTTAAAGAACATCGATAATTAGCATAATCCATTCGTAGATATTTTAAAAGATGTGTTCATTAACAAATAATCTGAATTAAAAAGATATTATAGATAATTTATCGAGATTGTGTTATGCAGAAAAGTTGTTTAAAATCAGATCTAGGGTCAACAAATAAAAGACACAGGCGGATTGGAATAATTGCTACCGTCTCCGACGTCTTCTTCTTCTTCCACGCGGTCCCCTTGTATCTGTCTGGTTAAGGAACCTTTTCTTGTAGTTT
>DAOVAG010000196.1 GCA_030671165.1 Candidatus Bathyarchaeota archaeon
GCTTTAGAACTGCAATCCAGAGTCTTTTACAGGTTTCTTCCATTACGTCTTCCTCCATCACATGGTTTTTTATAAAGTGTTGAAGTTAGGTGGCATTAAATAGCTCTTAATTATTAATCTTTCGAAGAAATGGCACTTACTTTATCTAAAACGGCATTTCGTTTTGTGCTCATTCTAGAGCAAATACTACTTCTTCGGTCCTGACCGCTTCTGCGATCATTACCAAACCGTTTTTCAGGAATGTAGTAGGTATAGGAATATCTTCGTCTCTCAATCCCTAGACGTCTACCTCCATTGTCTTTTAACTCAGTAATACTGCTCACTTTAACCAACTCCCATTAGATATCGATTCTGTTGAGGGCGTACGTCTAGTGCCGTTTTTTGATTTTCCTTTCACTCTTGCTAATATATTTTTAAAAATGGCACGTTCGTAAAAATTGCAAATAAAAATTGCCGGTCTCTTTTCAAGCCTCAGCTCTCTCAAACGGCAAAATATATGGAGGGGGTTTAAGTAGTGTTGTAAGGTTGCACTCATAGTATAAGAGCTGTCGTTAATTTTCTAATGGTTTATAATAATCAGCAAAGAATGTGCCAAATTGGACTGTATAGGAAATATTTATTTTAGAATAAATTCTGTTAGTTAGCTTACATCTCAGAAAAACACAGAAAGCTCAAGCGAAATATATGTAAAAGATTACCACTTGTTTAGAGATTAGATTCCACTATTTGGTAAAAATTTACACAGTCTCGGGTAATGGTAAAAAATAGAGCGAAGTGATGTAACCTGAAGCAAGAGTAAAGTAGGGAAAGAAGAGATTAAAAAGGAGATGATATCTATGATGGATTAATTGAAGGACACTCCACGATATTGTGACATTTGGGAGAGGTTAATGTTTGATAGGTTTCTTGCACATAACCTGAAATCTGCAAATTTCCTAAATCATTGACGATTACAGTTTCCAGTAGTAACCTTTTCGGTTTTTTGAAACGATCCAATCATAGCAGGATACTTAACCCTAACGTTGCATAAATTTTGATTGTTCTTCGAATCGAAAATTAAGCTGCCTTCTGGAGTATATCAAGGAAATGCAACAAATCCTTACGAACAGCTTGGTTGGCACTCATGGTGAGTGTGAGTTCTCCACCAGGTTTTGTAAGACGACCTGCTCTTTGAATTATTCTATGCCTTATCGTATCCAGTTTTTGAAACGTCCATGCGGCCGGACGTTTTGGTTGAGCCCGATGTAGCGGCGGTGTAGTTAACATCTGGATTTCACGTGATAGATTATGAGCCATCATGGAACAAAGAGTAAACACCTGATTAGCTACAAGCCGCCTACAAGGAATCACATCCAGAGCGACATCAGTTTTTGCATCACCAAAGATGGCTTCTTGCGATCCACGCCCATTGTGAAAAAGAACAACGCTCTTAGCTGATTCTCTCTTGTTAGTGACGACCACCTTGTAATCGAAATTGAAATCTCGTGGTTCAAAGAGATCTAATTGTAGAGGACCTTTTATTTGCTTTTTGTTTTTTCTTCTTGTGAAGATGAATCGGTATTTCTTGTCCCAGGACTTCGGTTTCCAGTCGTTTTCAAAATAGGACCATTCTTTGTCAATAGTCCGCCAGCGCTTTCTATTTTCAACCATGGTTTTAAGTTCAGGGAACCTTTCAAATGGGACGGATGAAGTAAATTCCACATGATGGATACTCATAAGATTCAGTAGCTTATCACTGAAGAAGGCTGAGTCCATGCGTGATTCGAAGAGGGTGTTCTTAAGCTCTTTTCTAGCTTCCCCGAAACAATCCATCATGAATTGTTCGGCACCATTAGAATCATGAACATTCCCTGGACGGGGAAGAAAATCGAAGAATTGGCCGGTTTGAGCTACAGTACAATACAAATTATAATAACTTCTCGCACCTTTCTTTTTCTTATTGAAGCCGACTGCCGTACCTTCGGCGTGTCCTCTGGTAGATTGAACTGAACCATCAAAGTCAAAGGTTAAACGGGGAAAGCTCTCTCGTTTAAGTCCTTCTATGACCATGGTACGAGACAAAGCGCGACCCTTTTCAATTTCTTTACATTCGATCTTTGAAAGGGAGCGGGAGATGGTTGAAACATCAGGTAACTTGCGTAATCCCATCAATCGAAGAACTAAGGGGTCATCACGGTAATAATCAACTTCCCTTAATCGTCTGAAGCCGAGAATCAGATGGACAATGAGTAACAACACAACCAGATGACGGCCAAAGATAGGGGATACTTTTCCATTAGAGAAGCATTTATAAAGGCGTTGTTTAAGATTTAAACGACGAAATAGAATCTGGAAGATCAATAAACCGGAAAAGGATGTAAGTTTTTGGTCTTCGAAATGGATCGTAGGAATTTTATGGTACTTTGCTTGAATTTGTGCTTTACTGGACTTCACTTGCGGTGACCTCCTGGATATGGTTTGAACTTCTTACTGCAAATTCTTTATAACCTTTATCCACGGGGTTCCGCAAGTTTTTAATTTGCAAAAAATATATTTTTTATGCAACTAGAAGGTTTACTATCCCCATATAATAAGAGCCACCAGATAATCTAACCCCCGGCTTCGTTCATTCTCGTTTTATCAATAATCCCGCTTCGAAATACCACAATCTGATTTTCTGATATAGCCAGAGCTTGACGACTAAGTTCTGGCTTTTTATTCCGCGGGACTATAGATAAAACTCTATTTGATACATGCAGTCTGAACAAATTTTGCCAGAATACCTCGAATTAATTGCTT
>DAOVAG010000170.1 GCA_030671165.1 Candidatus Bathyarchaeota archaeon
CCAATATTTATCATACAAATCAGCCAATTCTAAATAATTCAAATGATGACATACTTATCAAAATTTAGTGATTTAATGTCAGATAATAATTCTTGTTTTCTCGAAATTTATAATTCTGATTCAGTATTAAATTTTACAAATACCTTAGTTATATCCGAATGAAATTTATATTTCTGTTTAATTTTCGCTATTGATCTTCATTTATGCAGTTAATTTATAATTTTATCTACAATGGTTTTATTCATTGTTGAAAAAATTTAATAAAAGAGCTAATGACAACTAATAGAAAGGTTTCAACATGATCATTCATGATAATTTGTTTTTGAAGAAAAAGGAAGATGTCATTGAACGGTTTGGAGAAGAATTGTTACTCTTCGATTCATCTACAGGCAAACTCTTTGAAGTTACTGATGTAGGTAAAACAATTTGGGTAATGCTAAATGGTCAACACACTGTAGCTGCGATCAAGAATCAGCTGAAAGAAGAATTTGCAGATATAAAGACCATCGATATTGATGTAATAGATTTCTTAACCAAGTTACATGAATTGGACCTGATAGAGACCTCGAAGTAAAACTTTCTATCTGTTATACCCTGAAGGATTACAAATGTTACGTGAAGATAAACTCTTATTTTATCTGGTTTGTATTCACGAAAATGAACGTTTGCTTCCCACTGTTAAACATCTTCTTACTCAAAATTTAGATTGGAACTATGTTATAGGAAAAGCAATCCATAATAGAATCATCCCCTTACTAAACCATAATCTACGAATAAAAGATACAAGAGAACTGGCAATCCTAATACCTAGTAATATTTTGGATAAAATTCAAGAATTAAATTACACATTTACAGGCCATAGTCTAGTGTTTCATGAGGAAGCAAAAATAATTCTCAAATGTTTGGATGAAGCAGCCATTGAATTCACTCCAATTAAAGGTGTATTATTAGATCAAAATGTTTATCCAAAAAAACATTTACGGTTTTTTAGCGATATCGATCTCCTCTTTCCAAACAGCACTGAAATAAAAAGAGCAGAACAGATCCTTCTCAATCTTGGGTTTGATCACGTATTTTCAAATGCAAGAGAATCAGTATTTCGTAAATATAGACATGGCCAATCAATACATTGCGATATGCATCGCTCATTAACTTTCTTCAATTTTTTTGAATACCCCAAAATTGGTGGATTTTGGAGAAAAACTTCTGAAGCTACAGTCAGTGGCATAAAATTGGAGGTTATGAGTCCGGAATATATGATTATCGTACTGTGTTTACACTCATTTTTACATGGATCCTTTTCCTTACTCGATCTAAGTGACGCTATACGCATCTTAACGAAATATTCTGATTTTAATTGGCGCTTTATCTCAAAACAGCTTGATGAATATCCCTGCTCTTTAGGTATCCCAATAACCGTTATTAAGAGCATATTTAATGAATATTTAGACATAACCATCCCTCTCAAAACAGACAGTATAACACTAAATAACAAGAAAAGATTTCTTTCGCAAATTATTGAGGAACCAGTAAAGCAATCTTTAGGAGATCTCCAATATCCAATACCATACAATACATTATGTAAAAGATGTAATGACTACGGATCTTGTCCAATATCACGATTCATTAATGAACGAATGAAACTCCAAAAACTTCGTACAAATAGAATCAGTGATTTTATACTTCTTGAATATTATGAGATATTGTTAATTTTAAAAATGATACGTAAAAAGTATGGATTCAAATATGCATTGAAGTGTCTACATCAAGAATTCAAGGGAATCTTCACATACATAATTAATATCATTAAGTCTCAGTTAATACAAAAACCGAAAGTTCAGCTAGATAAATAAGAAAATAACTACTTCATTTCCAACGAGATTAATGATAATAAAAAAGTTCCAATAATTCTCATCTTAATAAAGAAAATATAATTCAAAATGTAAAGCCCTCTCAGATGGTAGTACATGATAAACGATTTATCAGCTCAATCTCGTGTTCCAATAGAATGGCCTTTTGTGTCAATTATTGTAGCCGTTTATAATGAAGAAAGAAGAATAAACATGTGTTTAACTTCTCTGGCTTCAATTAATTATAAATCTGAATACGAAGTGCTAATAATCGATGGAATGTCCACTGATTCTACATCCAAGCTGATAGAGGAATTTTGTGTAAACCATCCCAATTTTAAGTACTTTAAGAATCAAAAAATAATTGCTTCTGCAGGAAGAAATATTGGCATAACAGAGAGTAGTGGAGTCATAGTAGCCTTTACAGATGGAGACATCGTTGTTGAAAAAGATTGGTTAACTACACTAGTAGGATCTCTCATCGTTGGAGAAACTAAACTTGCTGGTGTGGGAGGTCCTAATCTACTCTCCTCTTCTGCGAAGTTTGGTGAGCGGTGTATAAGGTTTGCTGCTTCAACCTTCTTTGGAAGCGGTAGATCCATACAATATGCGTATCGTGTTCAAAAGAAGTATGTCAACAGTCTATCTACATGTAACGCTGCTTACTGGAAACATAAATTATTAGAGATGAAAGGGTTTGATGAGCGTTTATTAAGCGGTGGTGATCTTGATCTCAATCTAAGGTTAAGAAAGAAAGGTTATTTGTTGAAGTATATTCCAGAAGCAAAAGTGACACATTATCAAGATGAATCTGTAAAAAGTTTTATCAATCGAATGATCTATTACGGCATCTTAAGAACCAAGATGCTAAAAAAACATCCACTCGGAAACATTCCATACATTCTATTAATGTTGGTTGGGTTAGTATCTCTTTTGTTGCTTCCTTTTTACATCAAATATTTTCCATACATCTTGATTGGCTACATCTCCATCTCATGGATCTTCGCTGTTCCTCTTGTACTAAAAAATAAGACTATACCCGAATTTATATTAACTCCAATCTTTAATCTAATCGAGCATGTAACATACTTTGCAGGCATTATTATCGGCGCTTTTAAGTAGAAATGTTAAGGCGGTCTAAGACGTGCGGATCAAACAGTCCTCAAATCTTCCAAGTTTTGTTTCAATAGGTGTTTAAGATGCAGAGAAAAAATTTGTAAATATTTTTTTAAAAAATACCTTTTT
>DAOVAG010000118.1 GCA_030671165.1 Candidatus Bathyarchaeota archaeon
CATTGTTAAGGTTCCAGGTAGGGAAACATATGTGAAAATAGAGGACACATACGCTGAAATGTTTCCAATGTGGGTTGGAAGAGTTCTTGTTACAGCTGCGACACCGTATTGGGCGTTAACATCTGCAACTGCTGCTACAGGTTTTGCTGTATCTATAATCATGTCTCCAGCAGAAGCCGGTATTGAAAAAATTGTGAAAAAAAATGAGACACCGGATGGCAGACCAGGTGTAATCTTTCAGATATATCATACGTTAGGTCATGGAGTGAAATCTCAAATGCTCTCGAGAATCAGTCAATGCGTAATGACTTGTCCTACAACTGCAGCTTTTGACGCAATGTCTGATCAACCAGTAAAGAAGCTTAAAATAGGAAAAAGCATCAGCTTTTTTGGTGATGGATTTCAGAAGAAAGATATTGTATTTGAGAGGAATGTATGGAGAATTCCTGTAATGGGAGGCGAATTTATTGTTGAATCGAGGTTTGGTGTCAAGAGAGGAGTCGCTGGAGGAAACTTTTTAATTCTTTCTGAAAACGTCGATTCCGGATTAGCGGCTGCTCAAGCTGCAGCGAACGCTATTCAAAAAGTTGATAATGTAGTTTTAACCTTTCCCGGAGGTGTTTGTAGGTCAGGTTCGAAGATTGGATCTATGAAATACAAACTTAGAGCTTCAACTAATCACTCCTTCTGTCCAACATTAAAAAATATTATAGAAGATACTAAAATTCCTGATAATGTTAACAGTGTATTTGAACTTGTTATAAATGGTTTAGATTTGAAAAGTGTTCAGCGAGCCGTTACTGAAGGTATCATATCTGCAGTAAGTATTCCTGGCGTAGTAAAGATTACAGCTGCAAACTATGGGGGAAAACTAGGTCGATATAAAGCAGTTCTTAAAGAAAATCTAAATCTTTAATTAGATAGGTTTCAGTAGCTAAAAATCAAGCTTTTCTTTAAGGGGAATATTTGTTAACTTTATTTTCAGAGTCTGATAAAAATTATTTTTAAAAAAGAGAATTCCACCATATTTTTGTAAGATTCAGATTAAAATTTTCTAAAAAGAAAAAGAGTGAATACGCTTAAAACAGTAAAGAGAGAGAAAGAAGTAATCAGTTTGATTACTATTTTCACCATTACAATTTTCTCACTAAGTATTAATAATTTTATTTTAAAAGAGACTATTTGAAACTTAGGGCATTCGTTAGGAGAATCATTTTTTTAAAAAAAAATGAAAATAATTGTTGTAGAAGTTTTCTGAAAAATTAAATGGTTTCATTAACTTCTTTCAATATAGCTAATGCTTTTGGAATTTCGTGGGGATGTATCTGAGTAAACTGACATTTAGGACATCTCCATCCTCGCACTAGATAATCTTTGTTTCGAAGAACTATTGTAGGTCTTGTTAGTGTATCGCATAATAGACACTCAGGAGTCAAGACCTGTTTTTTGTATGTTCGCCAATCTCGAAGAGTCAAGATCTATCGATATTTTATAAGTTTTAACAATCATTTAACTATTCACCGAAAAACTTATTAATAATTAAAGAAAAACGTCTGAATTTTCATTAAAAAAAAAGGTTGGATGAAGGGAATACTATTTTGATAGACGGGCATAAAGTAATACAATTGCGACAGCCACTACACCACCAGCGATACCTGAGAGAAACAAAGGTGAACGGAGCATTGTCAATATAGGTGTAGTTGCTACGGGATTTAATAGAAAATCAAAAGCAAGGTAAGTGAATGATCCACCTATGAAACCTACCGTGATAAGGGAAAGAAGTAGTTTTATCCCTCCAGAGTTCATATGTTATCACCATTTAAAATCGGGGAGAGACTCCTCTCTCACTGGCTGTAGTGGGTAGCTCTGGAAAACCTTCACGTATCTTCTGTTCAGCAACTGTTGTGGCTTCAAGAAGAATTTTCTCTGCTTCATCACCAGATGCCATTGTGTTCCAACTTGATCCTGTGGCTTCACCTGCTTCTAAAACTAAGCTATCGAGAGATTGATTAATGAATCCTAATTGCATTGATACTTCAGGAATTATTCCTTGCAGTCGCCCTTTTAGTGCGCGAATTGTTTCAGCTGCAGGCATTATCTCTGCGGCAATATCACCAAAATCTGAAACAGTTTCTAATCTAAGAACGACTTGTTCTACGGCTAATTGTGCACCGGTAAGGGTTTTAGCAATAGTTCGTATTTGAGCACTTTCATTTGCATACATAATAGCTATGGTTTGATCTTTAGATCGCTGTGCCTCAACGCATTTACTGAATAGCTTCTTATATTTTTGTTCACTTCTTAAGCGTGAATCTTCTAATTTTCTCTGTACCAGTTTAAGCCTAAAAACTGTTTTGTTTATCCGCTCTTTAAGTGGTATTGGATTAATTGTATCTTTTACTCGTGTGGATAACGATGGTTTAGATTGTCTAGCCCAATCAGCAACGAATTTATTTTTCAAATTATCTCCTCATCTGTTTTATATATATTTTCGTTAGCCTTAACATTTAGAGTTTAAACATAATTATAGTTAAATTATTAAAAAATAGATGCTAAATTTATAAAAATATAGAAATTGTTTTCAGGTAATAAATGAATAGGTATTACACAGAAATATTCCCCATCAATAAATGACATGAATACAAGTTTAAAACCGATAATCAGATAGATTATCTAGATAAACTAAAAAGCTTAAATCTAATTAGTTACGAATAAACATCGAATTAACTCAGACTCAACGCGCTCCGGTAGCATAGACAGGTTATTGCGACGGCTTGGTATTTCTACCAAAGAGTCGTAGGTCGCGGGTTCAAGTCCCGCCCGGAGCTCCAAAATATTTATAAAAAATTTTCCTGAATTTTCGCGATAACGATTTCAAGAAGAAGTCTACTTTCTACCATGAGAGGCATATCGCCTGAAAACTTGGTTCTTGATGAAACGAGGAGGATGAAGAGAATATCAAAGATCTTTATATGCCGCTATCACTGCATCGACTTTCTCAATTACGTCTGTAGCATAAGAACTGTAGGGTTCGAAATCGTTTTTCATACTTTGAATCTTTTCAAGTGATTTAGCAATGTTTGTTTTTGTCGGATCTTCTAAAAGTTTTTTTGCTTCACCTAAACCTTTAATACTTTTTGAGACAAGACCACCAATCATTGCATCATAGCTTAGATATCCATTCGCTACATTTTCAAGATCTACAATTTTGTCTACAACACCCTTAACAGAAACCATATTTTTAATCACCCTACTTTGAAGGTACATTATATTATATATTTAAGATTTATCATCATGCAAAATAGTTATACATTGCCTATGAAGATGCAACAGACATATTGATAGTGGATCTGATATGACATATTTACTATTCTTTTTCGGTTTGATTTATTCAATTTTCTGGAGTATAGAATATTTCGGGTCCTTAAGATTACTAAAGTACAAATACATTTTTATCAATAGAAGTAAGTTTGCTGTACAATCACATTTTATCTAAAAAAAACATTCATTATATGAATAAAAATAAATGGCTTTATCTTCTCTCAAGAGTATTATTGTTTACCTTAAATTAATCATTCTTGAATGTAAATAGTAAAATATGGTTAATATGAAATATTCAAGGTGCTGAAGGAAGGAAAAAATGGAAGGTATCAACGGCTATGAAATAATATTACTCTTTTCATCAATAGCAACAGCATTAACGATCTACCTAACAACACGAAAGAGAAAAATTGAAAAAAAATCTGAAAATATCCTATACACAGAAACGTTTGAAGGAGAAGCACAATCGCTTTTACCTGTTGAAATTACAAAAAAACTAGATAT
>DAOVAG010000207.1 GCA_030671165.1 Candidatus Bathyarchaeota archaeon
GCAAAGTCTTGTTAATATCACTGAAAAGGCGAAGAGACTAATGAAAGTGTTCTGGCCTGGTGCGTTAACGATCATATTGGAAAAAACGTCAATAATCCCAGAAATTGTTACAGGAGGGAAAATTGGAGTGGGCGTAAGAGCGCCAGATCATCCTATACCGTTAACCATAGTCAAGATGTTAAACGTACCAATAATAGCTACCAGCGCAAACATTCATGGAGAGATCAATCCAATAAATGTAGATGAGGTTTCCAATCAACTTGGAAAGAACGTAGACCTAATAATTGATGGAGGCACAGTTAGTGACACACCATCAACGATAATAAATATGCTAAAGGAGCCCCCTATGATAATCAGGAAGGGTCTCATAACTGGAGAGATGATAAGTAAAAGAATTGGAGAAATTGATGTAATTTAACAAGAGTATGAAAAATCAATTTGATAACATATCTCGAAATTTATTCTTCAGTTCTTCTGCTTTGTTCACCCTTTTGCTTAATTGTAGTTTCAGTTCATCGATTATCTTGACAGGTGTAGGATCGAGCCCGTATAAGACACCCAGGTAAACACTTGCAAAATCACCTATGTACATTACCGAAAACAGTCTTGCAAGTTTAGCAATTCCTCTAGCATAGATTTCTAAAACATTTTTAGCTCCACTATCGAAAACAAGTTTTCTAGTTACGTCAATTCGAGTGCTGATTTCGAGTGTTTCTTGAGTGTCTCTTATAAGAATTACACTAAAATTCTTGGTCAATTCCCTCAAACCTGTCCAACCAACTGTCTCATTATGGTTCAATTCAGGGAAGGTTTCAGATTTAGCCGGTGTCTTTCCATTCTCATTAAACTGGGTTTTTATTCGAAGTGCAATACTTCGATAAAACCCAGAACCGCATATGAATGGGATACTACCTTGAACTCCATTAGCGATTTGTTTGGAAATATTCTGTAAAGCAGGATTTTCAGGTTTAATCTCTTCTCTAACCTGTTTTAAAACCGTTATCGTCTCTCTAATTTCATCATCGACACCAGATAAAATTCCAAGTTTTTTCAGTGAGGTAACCAATGGAAAGAAGAGATAAGGGATTGCACTTCTTGGAGGATATCCTGTTGGTAGTTTAACAAAAGGTAAGTTCAAGGTCTCATTGAAATCTAATAAAGATCCATTAGAAGTGATAGAAAGAGTCATGCATCGTTTCTCTAAAGCTTCGAGGAACATGCTTAGAGTTTCTTCAGTATTCCCAGAATAACTGGAGACTAGGACTAAAGTTTCCTCATCTGCATAGGCTGGTAAGTTATATTCTCTACAAACATCTATAGGAATTGAGAGGGTTTCCCTCAACCAATCCTTTAGAAGATCTCCACCAATAGCAGAACCACCCATTCCAACAACGAGTATCTTCTTTGGTTTTTTGTATGTTATAGTTAGGTCATCAGTTATTTTCACTTCATTGGGGATAATGAGACGTTCAGCTCTTTTAATGGCATCTTCACATATCTCAGGTAACTTCAACATAATACTGCACATATCATACTTATCGACAGCTTTGATCTTCGCCAAATCATCTAATATAGTACTCATTTCATCCTATCCTCTAATAAACACAATTAGAATTATACGAGTATATTTTAAAAGATTTCGACAGGTTTCAAGGAAATGATCTAAAGCTAAAGAGGGGGAATGTACATCATCACTTAAACAATATTCGAGGAATATGGGATTAGTAACTATTGTTGATTGAAGACCTTCTTTTCAATCTAAATTCGTGAATCTTGGTTTCTTCTTAACTTCTTTTTAAGGGGAATATAGAATTGTATCAAAGAAATCAAGAGAACGCAAAATATGATTAAATATGTGTATCTCTTTCATCCAAATATTGAATCACATGTTCACGGCTTCAAAGAGCTTGGGAACGAGCCTTTCGTAACCAACGGCCATAATATGACACCCCGCAGCAGAAGTCTTCCTAAGTTCTTTTATGAAAGGAATGAAAAGCTCAAGATTTATCTTATCATACTGTTGCTTTCTAACTTTTTTATTCAAACTTTTCGCTTTCTTTAATTTCTCCAACAACTCAGCAGGCACTGGCACTCCAGGAATATTCTTATCAAAGAATTTAGCCACACCATATGATTTCATCGGAAAAATACCCATTAAGATGGGTACATTGAATCGATCAACTTCTTTTAGAAACTGTTTAGCGACATCTATATCAAAAACTACCTGTGTTTGGATAAATTCTGCTCCTGCCTTCACCTTTCTTCCTAGTTTCAAGACCTCTGGCTCAAAAGGATCAGCGTTTGGATTAGCTGCCACACCTACATGAAATTTTGGAGGTTTATGGATAGGATTACCATAGAGATCGATACCTTCATCTACCATATTGCGGATCATATGGGTCAGTTGAGCAGAGTCCAAGTCAAAAACTGGTTTAGCATCAGGGTGGTCTCCAATAGATGGGTGATCACCGGTTAATGCTAGAATATTTCTTATTCCGAGAGCCCCAGCGCCAAGTAAATCTGCACATAAGGCTATTGCATTTCTATCTCTACAGACTAACTGATAAATCATCTCTAAACCAGTTTCTCTCTGCAGAATATGTGATGCAATGAGGCTACTCATATATGCGAATGAACCTGGACCGTCAGTGACATTACAAGCAGTTACGTATCTTTTCAAAGCTTCTGCA
>DAOVAG010000143.1 GCA_030671165.1 Candidatus Bathyarchaeota archaeon
CCATGTAAGTACCCTCATTTTTTTTGAGGGATTGTGTAAGCCAATCAAAATAAACTAGATTCTCACGAATTTTAAGACCAGATTCTGTTCGTCCTAATTTCATCAACTGAGTAAACAATAAATCTTTACCTGAATGAGATAAGCCAGCTAACGTAATGATATTTTGTTTCAAGTAGAATCCTCTTATATAGGTGTCTTTAACATTGTTTCAAGTTGATTAGAAAGAAGCCGAACAGTTTCTTCTATTTCAGATAGTTTTCGTGTTGTTAGCATTGCTTTTTCATCTGATGCCATAAGTAAAATTAAATAATGAGGGAGAACAATCATCTTAAATAATAAAACATCCCCTAATTTTACTAATTCTGATTTTGCACTTGGAATCAACCACAGATCAGCTGATTTATCAATTATTGTCATGATTTGTTGAATATCGGACAATTCTATCTCTGATGCACTAACAATAAATTCAGGATCGACTGATGATATTAATAATACTTCATCAAGGCGATTCATAAATTTCATGGCGTGTAAAACTTGTTGTATTGGTCTTAACCTGAGTCGTTTCTGAATGGCTTCAAGATCTTCTTCTTTTTCTATAACAGTCGATTCAGGAATAATCTCACTGGCTTCAGCAGTAATACGCTTGAATGCTTCATGAATTGAGCTGTCGTATATTGAAGTTTGGAGAAAGGTTATGTTTCTAGTCGCAACAGCATCTTGAAACATTTCCATTAGAAATTCCATTCGGTCAGCTCGTTGAGTTAAATCAGGCATTAGATCTGTTTTGTGAAGTAAAATATATACGGCAGGTTGTACATCTGACATTTCTTCAAGACGGTTTGTTCCCTCTGTAAAAGCTTTTAATGAAGCAGGAAAATTATCTGGTGTCGAAATATCACATATAAAAACTAATACCGCCACATTGCTGAAAATAAATGAGCTCATACTACTAAGAAATCGTTTTAGAAAAACTTCCTGTCCTCCAAGATCCATGACTGTAATAGGTTCATCAGCTACTTGTTCTACTTGACGTTCGTAATTCAAAGTTGCCGCATAATTTGCTGTTTCTTCTGGAGCCTTACCTCCGAAAACTACATCACGAATGGAGGTTTTACCTGCTTGAGAAAGCCCAAGGAGAATAATTTTTCGAGAGCTCTGGGTTTTTAGTTGCTTCAGGTAATGGCTCATTCAGCTGACCTCACAGTATTGCATGAAGAGGGTTTAGTAACCAGTTCTTTATCAGAAAATTTAAAGATGTCCGAATAGATTTTCCGGTATAAATTCTTCTTCTGACTTTGGTAAAATTCTTTCTTAGAAATAAACTTTTGGAATGGATTTTCATTTTTTTCGCTTAATAAATATAATGTCTGAAGGAATAATCAGGTTTAGAGTTACCCATCGAGACGTTCAAGTACAACTTCTCTTGCTTTTGGAAGTGCATCTTGGCGTTTCTTCTCATGATTCTGAATGAACTCCTTAATAATGGCTAGGAGATTTTTCTTATCAACACCACAAAGCAATTCGCCCGCACGACAGGTTCTTTCAATCTCCTTTATTTTTTTATCATCATCCTGAAAGAAATATCGGTACATATCAAATACTCGACAGATCTCTGGTCGCCCTCCCAATTTCCGCTGTTCCTCAACTGTGATACGTCCGCCTGTGAATGCATTCATTATTTTCTTTTTAAGTGATTTTGGAGTTTCATAAAGCGTTAAAACGGACATGGGGTTTCTTTTAGCCATTTTATCTGATCCATCTAAACCCTGAAGCAATTTATGGAAAGTAAACCCAGGTAAAAAGAATTTGTAAGTATCTTGGAAGAATTTTTTTCGTGCTAAATCATGTGATAATCTAGCATGGGGAGCTTGATCAGCTCCAATGGGAGTTACGGTGGGTATGGGGCCGCTCAAAACCTGAGGAAGGAGAATATCAGCTACCTGAATAAACGCAGCATTATAAACACCTAATCTATGTTCACCATATATAGCCTTCATCATATTATACGTTGCATGAGAAGACAAGAGGTAACCTAATTGCATTACATCCTTCTGTTGAGATTGACGATATACATATGCATTATCTAAATTTAATCCCAGTGCAATAAGATCAGCAATATTTTCTATAGCGTTATTTTCTGCTTGTTCTAATGGTAATCGACCATCAGCATAGCTCTCGATGTCTGCGATACAAAAGTAAACTTTTCCACCATGTTTTTGGAAATAAATGACTTCGTTGCACGTAACAAGGTTTCCAATGTGATACTCAGGAGAACTCGGTTTTATACCAGTCATAATCGCAAATGGTTTGTTTTTATTCATTGCTTCAATTACTGGTTCTAGAGCTGAATGACCAAAAAGTATATCACGATTCATATAGTAATGCCGTTTTTCCTTTAGTAATTTATCAAGAATTTCTTCTATCGGGCTTATACCAAATTCAGTCATTAAACGGTCATAATTTGTCACTGTACCGCCGAAAGCATCAACTGTTCGAGTTATTTGAGTATCCTCATCTGAATTCATACGTAATCACGCCATATAAGACGAATAAAAAGAGATGGATATATGATATTTGTTTATTTAGCGGAATGTCTAGTTGGCTGATTTTTGAAATAAAAATTAGTGCTGGTGTATAACCACTAGCGACGAATACCATTGGTAGGACATTCTCATCTCCAATAATATTCACAAAAGTCCTTTATTAAAATCTATCTAATTTGACACAATTAACAGGATATAGTTTACATAGTAAAAAATGAACCAGAAATCGTTTTTGGTATTACATAAGCTTATGAGTGAAATAATAGAACCCACTAGTCTCATACAGAAATTGTACGATAATTACCACCGCTATAATACTTAACCCGAAACAAAACGCCATTACTCCTAATGGGCCATAATAATTGATAACAGCTCCACCAATAACGGTTCCCAGTATTGAGCCTGTAGACATTAAGGCTTGAGTAAAGCCCATTTCCCTTCCACGATTACCTTCTTTGGTTACATCAGTTATGAGAGCTAATGAAGCTGATCCAAAGGCTGATGCACTGAGTAGCAGCATTAAAATTAATAGCACAATCAATAGATGAGGGACATAAATTACTACGCCGAGACCGAATGATAACCCCTTACTGTTGCTGATAGAAAGGGGATCTAAAATTAAATTAATGAATTCTTCTGGTGGAAGACCTAAAATAGCAGAAAATAGTACCACAAGTAAGCTTGTCCCCACACAGCCGATAACAAGAAAAGGCTTTCTTCCAAAATTGTCTGATAGCTTTCCTAAGGTTGGTTGAATTATTCCCATTATTGATACGCCGATGAGAAATACAAAACCAATAACTGATGCTCCT
>DAOVAG010000011.1 GCA_030671165.1 Candidatus Bathyarchaeota archaeon
GACATATTTGATGAAAAATAATAGATTACTTTCAGCGATTATTTTGTTTCTAATTCATAAGTTGTCTTTTAATAAATAAGAATTTTTTTGATTTACGTTATTCGTATTATTACTATTTTTCAATATACTATTTGAATGATATTTTTTTAAATGTTTATGTTATGAAGAAGCTTTTTTTTCAAATCACCCACACCATATAACATCTGATTAATGCAATACTCTTTACTGGATTGGTCTTCTCGAATTATCGAAAACTATTTTTTAGTTTTTTATAGGTTTTTAAGAACTAATTTGTCTTGATACGACGATATAACTCTAGTAAAGCACATGTTTTTTATTTTTATTACCACATTTCTACCCTCATACGTTAGATTTCTTGGATTCTTCTCCAATTTCTAGATTCTGTTATTGAATATCGACTTAATCATTTTAATAATATTATATTCTATTCACCTTTTCTCTGAAATTATCAGAGAATACCTATTCTAGAAAGTTAAAGTTGAAGATATGAGACAATTTGAACCATTTAAGATTTAGTATGAAACAATTTAACACATTAATAATCTATCCCGAAATAACTCAATGACGAAGAGAATGCTTGGTATAAAAAGAGATTGGGCTGAATGTATGTCTCTTATCAAGCCTTCTCTAGCAATCGTTCAACTATCATCATAATGCTTTTTACACCCGTTGTCGGATTAGAAATATCTATTACTGTCCCACCTGTTGCATCAGTTTTTTTAATTACTTCATCATAAGGAATGAATCCGAGTAAAGGAATATTATTCTTTAGAAAATATTGTTTAATCATCTTCTCATCGGAATCATCACATACCTTATTACCAATAGCAAAGATATTTCTAAGCCCCATCTCATTAGAAAGCCTAAAGATTCTTTTTGCAGTCTCTAGCGATTTCAAGTTTGGTTCACAAACTATCAACATTACATCAATATATTCGACTGTACCCCTACCTAAATGTTCAACTCCAGCGACCATGTCTACTACAACCACCTCTTTACGCTTTGTCAGAAGGTGTCGAAGTAAAGCTCTAATTAAGGTGTTAGCTGGACACATACACCCTTGTCCCGCAGATCTAACAGCGCCCATGATTAGGAGTGGAACACCTACTGGAGACTCAACACTAAATTTCTGAACTATATCATCAACCTGGAAAGAAATACGAAAGAGGGATCCATAAGAACCGGGTTTCACCCCTGTTTTTTCTTCGATCAAGTTAGAGTTCTCTGAGATCGGCAGTATTTTATCTGCTTCTTCAGGAGTTATTCCTAAACTAAAAGCCAGTGTGGTATTTGGGTCTGCATCAATAGCTAACACTTTAAATCCTTTTTGCATGAATATACGGGCTAATAATGCCGCTATGGTTGTCTTACCAGTTCCCCCCTTCCCAGATACTGCAATTTTCATTTTTTCTCACGTTCTAAATATATATTTATTCAATACATCTGTAGGTTAACCAATTTGATAAATCAGGTTTTCTATTTTTAATCTCAAGAATTGTTCCGATAAAACGTATCATCAGTTAGTATTATCAACCCTCAGGTGAGTAATGGATCACTGAAGATCGACGTCCGGTTTTCCACGAACCATTAACAACCGGTCTCATACCCGCTACCCTCTAAGCGCTGATCGTCTGAGTTTAGGTTGCTCTCTTCCGAGTCTAGCCAGATTCGCTCAGTAAGTATGGAAATAATCTCCGCGAAGAGACTATCCCAGAGCCGTCAACCCGAGAGGACAGGTATTCATTGTCGGTACGTTAAAGATTGAGAGGAGCCTAAGCGCCTCACCTCAGCATTGTCCGCCGTATAGGGGGTTTGCGGTCAGGATTTCTCCTTAGGGAACCCCTAGTTCCCACTTAGATCCACCACTCAACATGAATAATGTTTGGGACTTCTATAAAGATTTCGTACAAACTTAATAGACCTGTTACTAAGGTCAAATAGTTTAGAGAGTTATCTTAGATTCTTTTATGGAATAAAAATGAACTTAAAAACGGACATATTCATCATTTCTTTTTTAGGTACATTTATTATTCTCCTAATCTCAATCATAGTCTATAACTTATCTTTATATTCTTTCCAACTTTTTCTTGTAACAGAATAGACTGGAAAGTCTTAAATTATCGAAGATTATTCAATTGTTTTTATAAAAGCCGGGGTATCCTAGCCTGGAATGGAGCAGGCCTGCTAAGTCTGTGACCCTTGGGGTCTCACGGGTTCAAAGTTCTAAGAGGAACCTCTTAGGATGAAAATCCCGTCCCCGGCGCCATTTTTAATTCAAATTTATGGCACATTAACTAATGATCAAAATTACTCAGAAAAAACAGATTATCGAATTAATCATTAAAATAATCTAAAAACTATCTAATTCAAAATTGTCACAATTATAATTTTCTCAGTGTAGAAATTTTATCAAAATACTTGTTATAGAAACAAACGAGTGTCTTATTATATCAATATATCACTAAGTGAGTGTTAATAACTTCTTTTCATCATAAATGTAGGGTGAATCTTCATTTTTCTCCATAAATGCGATGATCAGTTTTGTGATTTCTCTTGCTTCTAGAGTTCCGTAGAGCATCTTGTCGTTACTTGTCCTCTTTTTTTAATCTTCTCAAGTGAATGTGTTTATTATTAAAGAAAATTCATAATAGACTAAGCGCGCATGATTTATTGTTCACGTAAATCATCTTTACAGCAGAGTGTAAATAGTGTATGGGAAGCTTATGTGCAACTAATAATGGAAAATTTAATAAGAGTTACATTATGCTCTCATGGAGAAATTGATAGTAAAATAAATCAAGATGGATATTACCAAACTAAACCTTAACACATGCTACTGAAAAGGGATTTTGGAGGAATATCTTGCCGGGACAATCGATGAGAAAACAGATACTTGAAGGTGATATAATCCGCACAGCCATGACCTTGGCTTGGCCCGTGATGCTTTCTAATGCTTTTCAGACAGTTTATAACTTAACGGATGCCTTTTGGTTAGGGAAGCTGGGGCCAGAAGCCGTAGCAGCCCCATCAATTGCTTGGCCCATTATATTTCTTCTCATTTCGTTAAGCGGAGGGTTCGGGATAGCTGGATTGGCATTGGTGTCTCAATATATTGGTGCAGGAGAACCTGAAAAAGCCAATAAAGCCGCTGGTCAACTACTCACTATCCTCCTAACGGCCTCTTCTATTGCTGCAATTGTAGGCTTTTTTCTCGCTGAAAGCATTCTTAAACTCATGAATGTCCCAGAAGGAATATTAAGCGGAACAACTAGCTACCTGAAGATTACATTTCTAGGATTACCATTTATGTTTTCCCATTTTGGATTTCAAGCATTGTTACGAGGATACGGAGATACAAGAACCCCAATGATACTGTCTGTCTCTTCTGCATTGGTAGATACAATCTTGGATCCATTCTTCATATTTGGATGGTTAGGTCTACCCGCGATGGGAGTAACTGGAGCCGCTTTGACAACAGTGATAACGCGAGGTGTTTCAGGAGTTATCGGTATGTATCTTTTGTTTTCTGGAAAAGTTGGAATAAAGTTAAAACTGGCTCATCTTAAACCCGACTTTCATTTGATGAAGCGGATTTTCTCCATAGGGCTCCCATCTTCAATTGGTCAAAGTGGCACTGCTCTAGGATTTAATTTACTTACATCTCTTATTTCAACTGAAGATAGTGTATTGGGAGGAACCGGATTACTGTTAAGTGCATATGGAATTGGGAACCGTATTTCTAGTCTAGTTCAAATAATAATTATAGGTGGCGTGAGCGCCCTATCCACCATGGTGGGCCAGAATATCGGGGCCGATCAAACCGAAAGGGTTAGAGAGATTGTGAAAAAACTATTTATCGCTTTTATCGCGATGTCAATAGTGGAAAGTATATTCATCTATTTACTTCGGATACCGATATACCAGTTCTTTATAGATAATGAATCAGTAATAAGCCTTGGTTCAACATACATCACATTTTTCATACCATTTATTCCATTCTTCACGATATTTCGCCTATGTACGAGTGTATTTGAAGCCGCTGGAAAGACCAGAATCTCGATGTCACTATCACTCATAAGATTATGGGGGATGAGAATTCTCCTATCTTGCATATTCTACTATGTTTTCAAAATGGGAGTTAATGGAATATGGCTTGGGTTGGCATTGGGAAATCTTGGAGCTGCCATTCTTTCAATCGTGTTGCTTTCAAAAAGTAAATGGCAACAAAAAATTATAGAATAAGAAGCGCGCGCCAAAAAGACTGGTTTAATTAATAATAGCGATAGGTATCCGGAAAGTTTTCGTCAAGTCATCTAATCTTTATTGAGTTTGAATGATATTTTGTTGCTATATTACTGTTAGCACTTTTTGTAATTTCATCTTATGAAAATGTTGCGGAATTTTTTTAGAAATTATAAATCAACTTTACGATCTCTTCGGAATTAGTTTACAAGTGTTCTATGTTTTTGAACAGGCGTTCAAAAACATAGGATTAAATTGCATATTACCCTTGATAATACTTGATTTAAATGAATCTTTCTGGTTTTAAATTGTACGGAAATAAGCGGAAAACACTATCAACAGCATTTATCACATTTGTTCTTGGGATTTCTTTAGGCGGAGTCATGTGGCATTTTGGTGGTGTCTACTCACCTTATTCAAATTTATCAGTTGATATAGATTCATTAAATAAATTTTCAACATATGACGAATTGAAAATATTTCTAGAGACTAATTCAAACAGTAATATTTACTCTCCCTATCTCACAAGAGACGGATGGTTGTTTACTGATGGAATGTCACAAGCTGAATTTAGCCAAGATGACATTCCTGATTTTTCAGCCACTAATATCCAAGTTGCTGGTGTGGATGAAGCAGATCAAGTGAAAACAGATGGAGAATACATTTACATCGTAACAGGAAAGACTATAGTCATTGTCAAAGCATATCCCGCTGAGGATGCTCTAGTTATATCCAGGTTAGAACTAAACAAGACAATTAACGGGATCTTCTTAAATGAAGATAAACTAGCTGTTTTTCTTATTGAACCTGAAGTCTACTATTCAAATCCACGTGATGATGGTACTCTTCCCCACGGGACTACTATTCAGATATATGATGTCTCAAATAAGGCTTCTCCAACTTTGGATAGACGCGTTATCATAGATGGATATTACTTTAACTCTAGGATGATCGGTGATTACGTATATGTAATCACCAACTATCCTGCTTACTTTGATAAAAATGACGTAAGCTTACCAACGATACAATCCGGAGAGATCAAAGTAGAGGTTGAAGCTTCCAATGTTTACTACTCAAATCACTCCGACGCTTTCTATACATTCACTAATATAATCGCTTTCAACATTCAAGATCCTGAAGAAATCTTTTCATATGAAACATTCCTTATAGGAATGGCCTGCCATCTCTATGTATCACCGAACAATATCTATATTGTCTCTCCCCGTTATTTAGAAATCGATTCCGAGCAATTAAGTGGAAGTATTATACATAAACTCAGTGTTCAAAACGGAGAGATAAACTATTTAACAGATGGATTCGTCCCAGGATGGATTCTAAACCAGTTCTCCATGGATGAGTATAACGATTTTTTCAGAATAGCGACCAGCAGTGGACATACCCCTCAAAGAGGAATTTCTTCGATGAATAATGTTTACATCTTCGATACCAATATGATCATTGTTGGCAGAGTTGAGGGCCTTGCCCCAGGTGAAGACCTCCATTCAGCAAGATTCATGGGTGATAAGTGTTACTTAGTGACCTTTAAGAAAATTGATCCTCTCTTTGTAATCGATTTATCTGACTCAGAAAACCCAATTGTTCTGGGTAAATTAAAAATTCCAGGATATTCCGATTATCTTCATCCTTATGATGAGACTCATCTAATAGGAGTCGGGAAGGAGACTATTGAAGCAGAAGAAGGAGACTTTGCATGGTATCAAGGAGTGAAACTATCCCTTTTCGATTTAAGTGATGTCTCAAAACCTAAAGAACTAGCTAAGTATGAAATCGGTGATAGAGGAACCGACTCTCTTGTGTTACGGGATCACAAAGCATTCCTCTTCAGCAGATCAAATAATCTTCTTGTTATACCAGTTCTTGTTGCAAAGATCGACCCAGATATGTATCCTGAAGAGATACCCTCCAATGCTTACGGAGAATACGTTTTTCAAGGTGCATATGTCTTACATGTATCATTGGATGATGATATTTCAGTGAGAGGGAGAATTACCCATTTAGATAACGACGATTTACTGAAGAGTGGTTACTACTTTGAGTCCAAATATGCCGTAAAGAGGGCACTCTTTATCAACGATGTTCTTTACACAATCTCCAATGCAATAATTAAGATGAATACCCTTGAAAATCTAAATGAGATAAATGCATTAGAATTACTATAATTCTTAATTTCAATATATAGAACATGATGGAAGGAGATCTAGTTTCTAAAGTTGGGCTTTAGTAATAAGAAAATTCACGGAACGACGTGGGATGTCTACCTCTACATCGCTACCTCAAAGGAACCACAAGGAGTGAGATCAATTTGGAGAGGTTTGAAGCTTTCAAGTCCTAGTCTTGCACAGTATCATATCAACAAGCTCCGAGATCTTGAGTTAATTAAAATCACACCTGAAGGGAAATATCAGTTGAATGAGGATGAAAAGGTTGGAGCTCTTAACAATTTTATTCGTTTAAGAGGGAGACTTATACCTAACTTACTTATTTATGGCGCTCTCCTTTTCGGGATCTTAGTATCATACTTGTCGTTTTGGCCCTTCAGATGGGATTTTAGAGATATTGTTACATTAACTGTTTGCGTCTTCGGAATGTTTGCCTTCTTTTTTGAAGCGTATAAACAATACCGCACTTTATCAGTTTTTAAATAGTCTACATATAACAACATCATTTCTTGGAAAAAAAGGATCCATATTATTTTAGCAACCTAACAACCTCTGATGGAAGTTGTGCAACTTTGATCCCCACACTCATAAATTTATCTATTTTCGATCTAGCCGTTCCCTTACCTGCTGAGATGATAGCTCCTGCATGTCCCATTCTCTTATCTGGTGGAGCGGTTCTTCCAGCAATATAAACAACTACGTACTTTGAATAATTTTTCAGAAAATTAGCTGCCCTTTCTTCTAAATCTCCTCCAATCTCCCCAATAACCACGATTTTTTCTGTTCTACGATCTTTTTCAAACAATTTCAGCGCCCCAATGAAGTCTATTCCGATTACTGGATCTCCACCAATACCAAGAACCGTACTTTGACCCAGATTATTCCTAGATAATTCATTAACTATTTCATATGTTAGCGTCCCACTCCTAGAAATTATCCCCACATCTCCTTTTTTGAATATGTGCGAAGGCATTATTCCGAGTTTACACTCATTTATTGAGATGATTCCAGGTGTATTTGGTCCAATAACGGTTAAAGCATTTTCTTTTGCTTTGTTCATTATTTCTATTGAATCGTGAATTGGAATGCCTTCAGAAATAATCACTAAATTTAAACCATTATCTAAAGCTTCAAAAGCGGCACTCTTTGCAAATCGAGCTGGAACGAAAAGAATCGAATAATCAGCAGTATTGTAGTCTTGAGCCTCCCTAACTGTATTGAAAACTGGAATACCATGAATTTCCTGTCCACCTTTCTTCGGGGTTACACCAGCTGTAATGTTAGTACCGTATTCTTTCATCAGTTTGGTGTGGAAAGAACCTTGGTGTCCAGTCGCTCCTTGAACTATAACCTTCGTTTTTTTATCTATTAAAATTGTCATTCAACCACCTTTTTAATTGCTGATTCCATGGAATCCATACAGAAAATACCATTTTCTTCTAAAATTTTTTTTGCTTCCCCTTCATTTGTACCTATCATCCTGACTGCCATGGGAATTGTAATACCCTTCTTCTTCCTAAAATTAATGATCCCCCTCGCTATTTCGTCACACTTTGTAATCCCGCCAAATATGTTAATAATTATCTTTTTTGGGTTTTTAGTCATAGTTATTTCCAACGCCTTCTCCATCCGCTCAATTGAAGCTCCACCACCTACATCTAAAAAATTAGCTGCTTTACCACCATAATAATCTAGGACATCTAACGTAGCCATCACTAAACCTGCGCCATTCCCGATTACCCCAATATCCCCTTCCAATTCTACGTAATTGAGACCATACTCTGCAGCTTCAGCTTCGATTTTGATTAATTCTCTTTTCATCTTTAACTCTGGATGTCTAAACAATGAATTATCATCAATTATCATCTTAGAATCAGCTGCGATGAGTCTGCCTTTTGATTCGACTAAAGGATTAATTTCAACTAGTTCAGCATCATAATCCTTCATTATTTTATATAAAATCTTGGCAATTAGTGCCAGTTTATCTCCACCGTGTAATTTACTCAAAGCTTCTTCAACATGCCTCTCATTGACTGGTGAGAGTTTCAATATTTTTTCAGGATGATTTTTTGAAAGATCTTCAATATCAATTCCTCCCTCTTGAGATATTAGCAAATAGACCTTTTTATCAGACCTGTCAACAATTAATGAAATGTAAAATTCTTTTTCAATATCTAATTTCTCTTCAATCAGTAGTTCTTCCACTTTCAAACCTTTAATTTTTTTACCTAAAAGTGATGAGGCAACTTCTTTTACATTATTTTTATCAACAAATATTATTCCACCAGCTTTTTTCCTTCCTGCAACTAATATTTGTGATTTAACAACTAAATTGATTGGGAGTTTCTCCAATTTATCCTTGAGATTATTTATATCAGAAATAACGACACCTTTGGGAATAGAGATATCATATTTTTTAAAAATAGCTTTTCCTTCATATTCTTTTAGCTTCATGGATATTCCTTCTTGAATTATTGTTTATACTCAGAATAAGTTGATAATACTTCTTATAAAACTATAATGAAGATCAAATTGAATCTCCTCAAAAAAATTAACTAATTTTAGACATTATGTTTTCTATTTTAATTTGATCAATAGAACAACATCATTATTACCCGTGTTTAGTAACAGCGCGTTCTATCCTCGGATATACATACATTACACTTCAATTAATCATTCAAGTTTATTCAAAATGATAATCTGATCTTATAAGATTCCATCTTTTTCCACTTTTTTACATCCTTTCAAGAGCTTCTATACCCAGTAGTTTCAATGAGTTTCGCAATACTATTTTCACAGCATTAACCATAGCAAGCCTAGCGTCCTTGAGTTTATCTTCATCAGCTTTCAGAACAGGATAACGAGCATAGAATGAGTTAAATTTCGCAGCCAAGTCATTTGCGTACTCATTAATAATATATGGTGTAAGGTTTTCACAAGCATCTATGAAGATTTCTGGGAAGATTGCAATTTTCTTTACTATTTCCTTCTCAATATTTTCGTTTAAGAGAGCGTAGTTAGGTTGTTTTTGCTTGTTTTCAGCTTTCTTTAGGATGTTGCATGCTCTCGCGTGAGCGTATTGTATAAACGGTGCGCTATTCATCTCAAAATTTAACACTTTCTCCCATGTAAAGATCACCTGTTTCTTTGGAGCAACCTCTGTCAGAGCATATTTTACAGCTCCAACTCCTACAGCTTCAGCAATTCTTTGTTTTAACTCAGTTGATAAATCTGGTGATCTCTTATTGACCTCTTGTTGCGCTCTCTTAACTGCTTCATTGATGATGTCATCAAAAGCCACATATCTCCCACGTCGTTTCGACATCTTATAGTCTGGTACTTTAACAAGTTCATAAGCATAGTGAATCATATCCATCACCCTTTTTGAGGAGATTAAGAGACTTAATGCTACTCGCAACTGAAGCTGTATTAGAGTTTGTTCTACTCCTATTACATTGATCACTTTATCAGCTTGCTGGAGTTTCCATAGACTATAGGCAATGTCTCTTGTTGGATAAAGACTAGTTCCATCAGAACGAATAAGGACAAGGGGAGGAATTTCATGTTTCTTTGAGACATTAAAAAGAGTTTTAAGATTCATCTCCTCTGCAATTTCATCAATTTTTAATAACGCTGTCTCATTAGTCGAGGAGAAGTAAGGCGATGTTTTTAGTTTATCAATAATTTCCGATACTGATCCATTCCATACTAAATTACTTTCCCAATCCCAAGAATCCCAATGAATCCCCACTCTAGAATAAGTTTCCCTATACGCTCTCAACCATATCTCAACGACTCTTCTAACTAAACTCTTTGTCTCTATTTTTTCCATCTCATAAAAACGCATAATTTCTGCAATATTATCTTGAGGTGAATGATCCTTTTTAATCGCACGATGTATAGTATTAAAGAGGATCTTATCTCTTTCATAAAGGTCAGCAGCAGCAGCAACCCAATCATCCAACTTAATTTGAACTCTATTTTTTTCTTCGATTGGGACTTCTTTTAGTTGCTTCTTCAATTCATGAATCTCAAGAATAGAATTCGTGATAGCGTAGATAAGACCTATCCAATGATCAGCTTTTCCCTTAGGTTTAGGTTGATCAATCATCTTATAACCATAAACAAGTACGGCGATTTGCTTACCTACATCATCAATATAGAAATGTGTGTTTACTTTATGTCCTCTGGCCCTAAGAAGGCGAGATATTGAATCACCAAGAATTGAATTCCTAGCAGTTCCAACATGGATTGGTCCAGCGGGATTTACGCTTGTATGTTCAACTATGATCTTTTTGGGAATATCTGTTTTTACATATCCATAAGAAGAGTTGAGAATAAGTGCTGATTCTATCGCCAGTTTTGAAAGTTTTTCATAGTCAACATAAAAATTGATATATCCACCTCCAGCAACTTCAACTTTCGTGATCATAGAAGCTTTTGATAAATCGCTATTATCTACTATAACTTGAGCTAATGTATTCGGAGTTATCTTTAGTTGTTTGGAAAGTTTGAAACATAAAGAGGATGAAAGATCACCTAACTGTAATGAAGGTGGTACATCTAAATTAAAAAAAATCTTTTTAATTTCACTTTTTTTGTTTTTCTTAAATAGCTCTTTTTTGGAATTATTCCAAGCTTCCTTCAGGATGTTTTCACATTCTTTTCTAAAAATCTCAAATGGATTCTCAGAATTATTTTTCACTATTTACACCTACTCCCTATGATAGATTCTCTATTAATTTGAGATAAATGTTTACTTAAATTTTGTTTAAGATTGATTATTTAATGAGATGAAAAGAAGAAACTTTTGAATTTAATGCATAAATAATTATAGCAAATATAATAATAACTAGATGAAGGGAAATTCTTTGGAGTTTAAATTAAGTGAAGAACAGTTAGATATTAAACGTGCCGTTAGGGAATTTTGTGAAAATGAATTTGATCCAGAATTAGCGTTAGAACTTGATAAACAAGAAAAGTATCCAATGGAGATCTATAAAAAAGCTGCAAAACTTGGATTTACAAGCCTTTTCATTCCCGAGCAATATGGGGGACAAGGGTACGGTTACGTCGAAGCAAGTCTAGCTATGGAAGAAATGTGTAGAGCAGATTCATCCCTGGGTATTGCAACACTGATCGGTTTATTTGGAAGTGATCTAATCCTTTACCATGGAACCGAAGAACAAAAGAAAAAATATATTCCACCGCTAAGTCGTGGAGAATACATATCAGCTGCTGCTTTTACTGAACCATCTCGTGGAAGCGACATAACTAAAATGGATACTATTGCAAGAAAATATGGCGATGAATGGTGGTTAAATGGAACAAAAACATTCATAACTAATGCACCAATAGCTGATTTCATAATAGTCCTTTGTCAAACAGATACTAAAGTGAGACCTACATATAGAGGCCAAACATTATTTATCGTCGAGAAGGGAACACCT
The DNA here is from genome assembly GCA_030671165.1 of Candidatus Bathyarchaeota archaeon. GTDB lineage: Archaea > Thermoproteota > Bathyarchaeia > RBG-16-48-13 > JAUWWH01. The sequence goes on from DAOVAG010000011.1 coordinate 11,894, forward strand.
GGACTAGATGTTTTAGACCAGAAGAATAAGATGGGTATCAGATGTACTTCAACGGGAGAAGTCTCGCTCAGTGACGTTAAGGTAACTGATACAGAGATATTGGGTGAATTGAACAGGGGATTTTACCATTCTATGTGGTTCTTTGACATCAGTAGAATTGTAGTTGCAGCTCAAGCGGTTGGAACAGCTCAAGGAGCATTCGAAATAGCTTTCAAATACGCAAAACAAAGAGAAGCATTTGGACAACCAATCATGCAATTCCAACAAATAGGATGCAAACTCGCAGAAGTAGCCACAGAAATCGAGGCAGCTCGACTATTAGTCTATAAAGCAGCATGGACTGTTGACCAAGGATCTATGGATCCAATGTTAACTTCTATGGCAAAACTTTACGCTAGTAAGATAGCTGTTAAAGCAGCTAATGTGGCAATTCAAACATTAGGAGGATACGGATATATGCGTGAATATAAGGTTGAAAAATTCTTTAGAGATGCAAAAATAACTGAGATCTATGAAGGAACATCTGAAATTCAAAGGTTAACTATTCTCAGATATCTATTGAGGATGTTCTAATTGAAGAAAAAAATCATAAATCTATTAAATGGAGTTTAAACATGTCTAAACAGTATGAAACTATAAAAATTGAGAGAGAAAAGAGTGTAGTTCACATAACATTAAACAGACCACATAGATTAAACGCATTCAACGATAC
>DAOVAG010000052.1 GCA_030671165.1 Candidatus Bathyarchaeota archaeon
AGAGAAGATTTAATCAATGATGTAGAAAAGATAGTGGGAATGGGTACATATGTCAAGGAAGTCTCTGAATCCCAGGTAAATCTCGTATTTTAATAGGGTTTGATTAAAAGTCTAAGATAAAAGCATTAAAATGGAGATCAAATATAATTTTAGTAGTGAGTATCTAACGGAAGAAAAATTTTGAAAGCGGTTGGAACGAATTAAATAGATTAAACCTAAGATTCGAACAATCAACTACATAATTTGTGTATAGCTAAATGGAATCTTAGAAAAAATTAGTAAAAATGGGATGATAATTAGATCGTTTTTACTTTGCCTTTCTTATCTCTTCAACAGCCTCTGGGTTTCTAAGAGTAGATATATCTCCAGTGGATTTGTTTAATGCTACTGCCCTAATAACTCGACGCATTATTTTACCGCTTCTTGTCTTGGGGACATCTTTGACGAACCATAGCTCTTCAGGCCTCACAATTTTGCCGATCTCTTTAACAACGTGTTCAATTAGTTCTATTCTCAGGTTATCGCTAGCTTCAACATCCTCTTTCAAGACCACATAAGCTACGATAGATTCTCCCTTCACTTCATGTGGTTTTCCTATAACAACAGCTTCAACCACTAGTTTGTGGCTAACTAAAGCTGATTCAACCTCTGAATTACCTATCCTATGGCCCGAGACTTTTAGTACATCATCAGCCCTTCCCTGTATCCAAAAGTAGCCATCTTTATCCTTCCTTGCTATATCCCCCGCTAAGTAAACATTTGGATACTTATTCCAATAATAATTCATGTACTTTTTTGGGTTTTTATATAGACCTCTAAGCATTGCAGGCCAAGGCTTACTTATGATGAGATCTCCTCCTTCTTGTGAAACTTTCTCGCCTTTGGTATTATAAACATCAGCTTCAAAACCAGGGAGTGGTTTAGTTACTGATCCCGGTTTGAGGGAGATGAGTGGAAGTGGTGCAATCACGAATGTTCCGGTTTCGGTTTGCCACCATGTATCCATTATTTGGCATCTTTCGCTACCAATATTATTATAATACCACATCCAAGCCTCAGGATTTATGGGTTCTCCGACAGTCCCCAATAATCTGATTGAGTTGAGGTCATGTCTCTTAGCCCATCCTTCACCGTATCTCATGTGCATCCTTATAGCGGTCGGTGAAGTGTAGAATACTGTAACACCATATTTTTCAATTATAGACCACCAACGGTCAGGCTTTGGATAGTCAGGTGATCCCTCATATATTATGGATGTGGCTCCGAGTATTAAAGGTGCATAAACGATATAACTGTGCCCAGTTACCCAACCAATATCTGCCGCGCACCACCAAATATCACTGGCTTTGATGTCGAAAACCCATTTTAGAGTGAGTGCTGTTCCTACTGCATATCCACCATGTGCATGGATGATACCTTTCGGTTTACCCGTAGTACCAGATGTATAAAGGAGATAAAGTGGGTCATTAGCATCGAGTACTTCAGTCTTACAATGATTTGGTTGATATGCTGTTATTTCATGCCACCAGTGGTCTCTAGCTTCGTTCCATTGTACTTCATGCCCTGTCCTCCGGTAAATTATTAAACTCTTAACGGATGGTGCCCATTCAAGGGCTTCATCCATCTGTTTTTTTAGATGTATTATCTTTCCTCGACGATAAAATCCGTCACATGTAATTACAACTTTTGCTTCTGCATCATTCACTCTTTCTCTAAACGCTTTTGAACTGAATCCGGAAAATACAACGCTATGTATAGCGCCAATCTTAGCGCATGCGAGCATGCTAATTGGGAGCTCTGGAATCATAGGCAAATATATGCCTACCTTATCCCCTTTTCTGACTCCGAGTCCTTTGAGTGCATTAGCTAATTTGTTAACTTCTACATATAAGTCCCTAAAGGAGAGTTTTCTAGTGTCTCCAGGTTCTCCTACAAAAATATATGCAATCTTATTTTTTCTCCAATTCTCAACATGTTTATCCAATGCATCGTGGACTATATTATATTTCGCGCCGATAAACCACTTTGCCCAAGGAAGATTCCAGTCTAAAACTTTATCATAGGGCTTGAACCATTCCACGACATCCTTGGAGACTTCTCCCCAGAACCATTCGATATCTTTAGCCTTCAAGAGGAGTTCATCATAGGTCTTTATGTTATGCTTATTCATCCAATTCTTTACATTGCTATTTTTGATTAATTCTTTTGGTGGAGCAAAGACTCTATTTTCCTTTAATAAAACATCAACAGATACCTCATCTTCCATGATATATTCTCCTTCAGATGTATTATACTCAATTATTAATATGAATATTCTATTGTATTCCTTTGAAATAATTTGTGGTTCAACATGGGTTTAGTTTCACTTCAACACTTTTGATAATTAAAAATCTTTCAAAGTTGCTACAGTAAAACATAAATTATTCCGGAAACTTCACACTTTTTAAGTATTCTTAACACATATAGAGAAAGTTTCCAAATTTCATATAAGCATTATACTTTAGAAACATCTTCCTTTTTGTTATTGAATTTTTATCATCTTAAGCTCCTAGTGCACACTTTGTTTTTGATTTATGAAGCAAGAAATGTCAATAGGATGAATGCTTAGCAAAACCTGTAAGAGTGCTTAGCAGGTTGAACTGTCTTTCTGTATTTATGCTGGACCCTAATAGGACTCGAATTATCCGGAACATCCAATTGTGCTATCCTAGAAGTATCATGCAGAGGTAAACAATTATGACCGAAACGCCCCAAATCTTTACAACTGTTATGTGTTTATTTAGCATTCCCATCAAAAGAGTATAAGTTTCTAAAACCTTTAAACTGTTATGAATTAGTACTCTTTATAGTGAATTTATAGTCAATACATATGGGTAAAAATAAATAAGATATTTTTCAGCTACACTCTTTAAATGGATTTCACAACCGTTATCTTAAAGGTCTTATAATAAGAACAAATGCGTTATTTTTTAAGAAATATCATCCAAATATTAGATATATACCTTAAAATCCCGTTATTTTAATCTCTTTTTGGTTATTTTTTTTCTGCCCTATTCTTATTTGTTTATTCTTTCTGTTTTTATTATTGAATAGAAAGATACGAATTTCAATCTTGAATTCCAATAGCTTTTCTTCATTCTTAAACTGATTACAAATTTAAGAAATGTATTAAACTGAAAAAAATTGGGTTAATCTTGTTTGAGTCTTAAATATTCGCAATATTTCACTTTTCTCAAGCCATCTTATCAAAGGAAGTCTTAATCGATTCTCCATTTCATCTAAAGCTTCTCCAAGTGTATTAAGTATGATTGGTTTTCTCCTCAATGCTTCTCGACAGATCTCTCTGAAACGCCAGACTCCTAGGGGAATCCATTCTGGATATACTTCCATAAATACTAAAGCTCCTGCTTGACGCCTTGTTTGTTGTAAATATTCAAGAACGGGTAATCTCGTTGCATAGTATGCTCCTGCTAAATTAGAGGCATACGATTTTCTTCCTTGTATAAGTTCGTAATTCATATCAGGAACCGTGTTAGGTGATATAAGCCAGGCTTCTTGAGCTTCAAACATCCATGAAGTAGGAAAGAGGAGAATTTGAATGTTATTTGCTAAGGCTTTATGCCCGAAGATCTTGAACTCGTTTATCCATGGATAATTTAAGATTTTGTTATGGATGGCCTTTCCAAGAATGTCGTCTATAGCAGTTATACTCCACTCTGTAGGCACAAGTTTTCTCTGTTTCTTAACACCTAATAATCCAATTGAAAACAGTCTTGTTATCTGTCGCTGATTAATCTTGGAGTTGTAAAGTCTTACTATACCTGGTCCAGCTTTCAGATCAGTATCTGAGACGACGTAATCAATTGGTTTAGGAACTTTAGGATTTTCTGCTAAAAAGGCGCGTTTAATGGAAGCAGATGGACCTGAGGGAGGTTCTCTAGAAGAAAAAACGATAGATAATTTAGGTTTCTTATTAAACCACATCTCAGTATCTATTGGTTTAGATGCCATTACGATTTCTTGGAATGTTGAAAGAATTCTATTTGGGTTTTTTGCTGTGTTAACATCTGTAATACGTTTTCCTCTAACCAGAGAGAATCGGTACCGGAGAATCTCACTGAATGATTTATCTATCCAGCGTTCAGGTAGGTCCAAGATTGCGGCGTCGTCTACTAAGATGGGTGGAACAAGAGGACCTGCTAAAATCTTTGGATAGTTCCATGACCCAACAAATACTGCAGGAGGTGAAGATCCAAAAATCTTTTCTTTAGAAAAACTACCTTCAAGATTTGTTAAAGCTTTAGCTTTAAGGAGGATTGGGCAAATAGCTTTTCGGCAGAGTTTTCTATGGCCTCTGCAGATAAAGCATAAACTTTTCTTTTCTTTTGTCGTGACTTTGAATAGTCTACTCTGAGTAACCATGGATATCTCTCAACTTGGAAATGGTCCTTATCTAGTTTTCTTTAAAGTTGCTTTAACTAAAGCTTTTGTTCTTCTATTTCATGAATAATATTACATTAAATCTTCAAACAAACTCTAATTCTTCTAGATTCAATAAGTTATTTGATAATTATGTTTTGTAATTGTACATCTTGAATAAATAACATTTTTTGTATATGCTCGTTAATAATTAGATTATCAAGTGTGTTTATTGTAATTGGAGCTTAATGTTTCAGTGGTCTTAGTCGAAGTCAACTTTTTTTTATGTGTAGGTCTGGACCCTTTAGATGTTAGCTTAACAATTTGGTGTTAATATCAAATTTTAAAAGAGGATGTTTAATTCTTAACATTTCAATAATTAATAAGGAAAGGGGTAGTTATTTTTGTTTATCAAGTTACTTCCAGATCCATCAATGATGACTATTAGGAAGTGTTAATAGATTTCCTCTTACGAAATCTGCGTATTGATCTTTAACCTGAATCTTATTTATAAAGAAATAGATAGGTGAGAGGTTTTTTACTTAAAGAACCCACATTATTTCATCTATTACACTTTTATAACGTAATACTGTTGATTATGGATTCACTGGTGAAGTAAATGACGTCCTAAAAATGTTTTTTTACATAGTTAGAATGTCACGTAAGATAATGCTTAACTTATCTCTTAAAAAAGGATTATAATTGATTTTGTGTGACATTGATCTTAAAATTTTTAAACCTCTATGCACTATTTCCTATTTATCATGAATTATATGTGAATAGATAATGATAAAAATGATTCAATCAACTTATCGAAGAAGAAAAAGGTTAGTGTTGTTCCCTTTTCTATTTATAATTCTTTTACTTCAAACAACATCCATATCCTATGCAGAAGCTGATCCTAATTATGATAGTCTGCGTGCTAACTCTATAACTCAAGAAATAGTACTAGACTCTTGGGGGAATCTATTTTACTACATTACTTATGACTTAACCAATATTGAAGGGTTAATCCTATATGAATTCGATCTTCAGTTACCAAAGGAAGCTGAGGATGTGACCGTATACGATCATATTGGGACCTTATATTATGATTTATCTGAAGGAGAAAATGTTAAAAATTTAACTGTTATCCTTAGATATCCTCTGAGAGGAATAATTAATAATATCGAATTCAATGACTCATGTTCTTTTACTGTTAAATATAAAGTAAATCTCCAGAATATTGTAACTCAAATGGATTCTTGGAACCAATTTAGATTAAAAACAAATGTATCTAACAGTCTAAACTGGACAATAGCGACTTATGTAGTCACAATTACCCTACCGGAAGGAGCAAAAAGTCTTCAAACAACACCACCTAATGCAGATATATCGAAAAATCGGTTTACTCAATCACTCTCTTTTGTTTTTCAGAATCTGACATCAATTGTTGACCTCGATCTGTTTGTTGAGTATGAATACATATTTTTATGGTCAGCTTTTCGTCCAGCTCTCTGGATTGGATTAACAGGCATAATAATCGGTGGAATCATAATTCTTAGAAGACGGAGAAGACCATATTCACCCGTTATTATCAGTAAAAATGTTGAGATACTTCAATCTTTTGTGGAAATATGTGATAGAAGATTAATGTTAAGATCAGAAATAGACTCTCTAGAGGAGTTATTCGATACGAATAGAATTGGTAAAAAAGATTATAACCGGAGAAAACGAATCTTTGAACAGCGAGTTCGAGTGTTAAACAAGGCTATTGGAAAGTTAGCAAATGGATTAAAGCAGGAAGGGTCCCAGTATAAGAATTTCATAGAAAGGATAGAAAGAAATGAAAAAGATATAACAAAAATAAATAAAGAAATAAAGCGACTGAGAA
>DAOVAG010000088.1 GCA_030671165.1 Candidatus Bathyarchaeota archaeon
GAATTTGAAGGGATATTACGAGAGGAAGAGAACAAGAGAAAAGAGCTGAATACACAATTAGTAACATATCGAAAACTGGAGATGAAACTGAGAGAGAGATATCGTGTGGATGAACATGTAACAATTGAGGAGAATTTAAGAGTTCTAAGAGAAGAAAGAGCTAAAATCATTGGGCGTATGTCAAGCCTTGAAAGAACCATGGAAGAGGATAATCAACAGATTAAACGGATCAACAATATCCTAGATAAAAGGAGAAAAGCAAAAAGAGAAGTAAAGCGGCTAAAAAACGAGAGCAATATAATCGATACTCTTCGCCAAAGTTTAAGACAAGTGATTCAACCTATAATGCGAAAAAATAACATTATCAGAGTCTCCGAAGCATTCCAAAGATTCTATCAGGAACTCTCAAACGACATCATAGACTCCGCCTCCATAGACGAGGATGGAAACATCGACATCATAAGAAACGGGGAACCATCACCCGTAAACTCCTTAAGTGGAGGAGAAACCACATGTGCGGCTCTCGCTCTACGTTTAGCAATAAATAGTTCACTTACAAAGAATCAACTCCTCCTTCTGGATGAACCCACTATTCACCTTGATGAGTCATATCGTGCTAAACTTAGAAATTTTTTGGGAGATCACCGTTTCGAACAACTCATAGTAGTAACTCATGATAACACTTTTGACTCTTTGCCTGCAAAAATTTTTAGTGTACAAAAGAGAAGGGGTGACAGCGACGTCTCACCCCTCAAAATTGGAGGTGCTTGAAACGTCTTACATTAAACTAAATCTAGATAATTTAGTAGATGCCAGAGTAAAAGTTAGAGAAACATATCTCAAACAGGAAGAGAGTATAAACAGCGTTAGAAATAAAATTCCTATTCATCAAAGTAAAGCAATAAAGACGAGAAAGATTTTTGCGGTTGATTCGGGCTTCAACAGGGCGTATGACACGTCTTTCACTGTTCTGAAAGCAGCAATAGTAGATGAGGAGATGGAGGCAAATCCAACCGAGAGTATTTACCTCTTTCATGTAGAGAATTACCAAACTGAGAGATTGAGACGATTTCTCATGCAACAAACACTTTATGAGACGCTACTGAAAACTGTTGAGAGTGCAAAAGCTGATGGATCTATGGTGCTCATCGATGGCACAATCACTCTAACGATATTCTGTCCCACTCTAAGAGATAAAAAGGAATATAAAAGGCATTTTAGAAAATTTTACCAAGAACTTTACACTCCACTAATGGAAAAATGTGTCGAAAGAGACATAATTATACTTGGTTTTCTTAAGAGAACAGGGAGCACATACCTTGCGGAATATCTCAATATTAAAGATACTTATGATCGATACATCATGAATGCCCTACTCAGAAAAGAAGGACAATTTATCGCCCCCATTCCAGTTATAGATACAAGTGCAGTGCGTAATAGAGTCCACCATAAATACGTAACGTTCTACCTCAATCTTAAAAACTGGAATTATCGCTTCGAACTTCTAACCCAACAAGAAGCAAACTATCGTGAATGTATTGGTAACCTAATATACATAGCCACAGACACCCATTATGGGATGAACCCCATATTTAGCAAAGCCGACGAGTACGCAAGAGTCACTAAAAGAGAAGCTAACCTAAAGTTCAATTACGTAACCCATGAGTTACCCTACAATGAGCGGATCAAATTACGGTTGGAAGCGCGTAAGAGAACACACTTCGGCATAGATACCAATAGAACACCAATGCATGGAATAAACGGGATAAAGAGGAGTAGATAATGAGTAAAAATATTTTAGGAAGTGTCCTTAGCCAAGGAAGAAAAGCAAATGAAGTCTTAATAGTCTCCACAATAGAAAAAGCGGGAACCCTGAAGAAGGGAACAATTATTGCCCACGATACACTAAACGAGGTGATTTTGTTGCAAGTAACAAATAAAATTACCTGGTCCGATTTGACTGAACAAGATCTCTTTCTCATGAACGAAAACGAAAAATTAGCATACCAGATTATACAAAGATCACCGAAAAGCTATATTCTACACAGTATTATCGCAGGAGCTATCCGAGATGAAGGAAATGGCCTCACCTTCTTTGGAGGAACAACAAGTTTCATTGCTGATAGTACACCTGAAGTTCGTTGGTTAAAACCTTCAGAAGTAAAGATGATCTATGATAAAGGAACACTCGATGTGGGAAGAACAGTAGATAACCATAAAGTTACTCTACCCGTAAACGGTTTGATCCAACGACATTTAAGCATCATAGGCATGACTGGATCAGGAAAATCTTACCTACTAGGATTATTATGCGAGGAATTAGCATTACATAAAGCATCAATCCTCATCATCGATCCACATAATGAATACATTCCCATGGTTCAAACCCTACCAAGAGAAGTTGACAAAATGCTCTACAGCATCGGTTCAGCAGTTGGATTGAACACATACACTATTGATATACAAAAATTATCAGCATTTGATTTCCAACACTTCACGGGAATGGGAATGGGATCCACCGCTATAGTTGAAGAGGTCATACAGAATCTTAGAGAAAAAAAATCGCAGTATACTATCCAAGATATCTTACAAAAACTAGATTCAAGAGCAAAGAAGGGGTCACCGTCTGAAAAAGCTGCAGCTACATGGGCTAGAAACTACATTAAAACCCTGAAAAATACGGGGATGCTTGGGACAAGTGAACCTCCAATTCAGGAGATGGTAAATGCTAACCAAACCACTGTCGTGGCTATGTCTGGAGTGAAGGAGAGGATTCAACAATTCATTGTAACAAGCATCTTACAGAGAGTTTTTGACGCTAGAAGAAGAGACGAGATATCCCCACTGGTCCTCGTAGTTGAAGAAGCGCATAGATTTGCTCCTTCAGCAGAAAAAGTATCAAGCAGCGCTATTATGCGTACTCTCGCTGCTGAGGGAAGAAAATTCGGAATCTGCTTAGTAGTCGTATCACAACGACCAAACAGGCTTGACTCAACCGTCCTAAGCCAATGTGTCACAAACATAGTGATGAAAATTAAGAATCCAGCTGATCTGGAAAGCATAAAAATGAGCGCTGAGAACGTCACTGACGATATTTTAAATGAGCTACCACACTTTGAGAGAGGAGAAGCGTTAATCATGGGGGAATCATTTCCTATATCCATAAGATACAAGACAAGATCAGACAGGAAGACCAAGCATGGTGGAAAAAACATCAACTTCGAAGATGAATGGCAGAAGAAGACCCGAGAAAAGAATGTGAAGAAATTTATCTTTCCCACCGAAATATAAGTGGAATGAATAAATGAAAATTGCTTTAACCGCCGATTTGCATCTAGATCTACGGCAATTCAACCGTCAAGAACGTTGGAAAGACTACATAGACACTTTTAGTAATGTCATAAGAAAAGTTCTCGAGCTTGACGTCGATGCGTTCATCATCGCAGGAGATCTTTTCGAAAAATATAGACCTCACCCCGGTGTCGTTCGGAGATTCTTAAAAGAGGTTTCCAAATTGAATTGCCCCATCATCCTAATCCGCGGAAACCATGATTCACCCAAAATATTTTTCGAAAAATTTGGTGGGGATACTCTACACCTACTTCAAGACGTTGCAAAAATAATATACCTAAACAAGGAGAATCCCACATATGAGCTAGATGACGTCTGTTTCATAGGATTGGGCTATGTTGGTTTCAATGTTAAAAAGGAAATCAGTCAACATCTAAAAAATATTGAGACTAAAGCAAGAGTAAAAGTGGGAATATTCCATCAACTCCTCGATTATCCAGGTGTACCTGAGAATCAAATAGATGTTTCAAAAAGTTTTCTCAGAGGATTAGGGTTAGATTACATATTGATGGGTCATTGGCACCTAAAATACTCTGAAGATAGACTCTTCAATCCAGGCTCTCCAGAATACTGGTCATTTGACCAAGGAGAATTAATTGAACTCAACTTGGATACCGGTGAGGAGACGATTAAACCTTCAAAGGAGAAAGGATTCTACCTAATTGACACAACAAAGGGAGCAGGTGAATTCATTAAGATAAAACCAGCAAGATCCATGTATAACATCATATATAAGACAGAGGAGTTTAACGAGGCTATTCACATACAGACCATCCAAAAACACTTGGAAACATTTAATTTGGAAGGAGTCATGATAAAAACACTTCTCCATGGACGATGCAAATATGGACGAATCAACATTAGAAAAGAAATATTACTTGATAAACCACTATTTCACACCATTATTACACAACTCAAACCTTCTGACGTTTCGATCGAGAAAATAGATTCAATGGAAGCACAAACCGAGTATTTAATGGAAAGAGGAATAAGTGATGAGACCTCGAGGAAGCTAGCTAAATGGCTTGCGACAAACCATAATAGACTTTCAATCATGCCAAGTAATGAATTACTTAACACACTTAGATCGATTATCAAATCTAAAAAGAAATAGATATTCTTGAATGATTAGGGCTATTAGATCGGAATCAAAATAAATTAATAAAAAAATTTAGACAGATTTACCATATTTCTTTCGAAAGCGTAGTAAAGTCCAATCGTGCCAGATAATTAGACCCAGCCATGGTTAATACAGGTCATTTATTGACATATTTATGTCAAAAGAAAATTGAGGTATTGACTTATTCTTGATTATAAACACGTTTTTTTCAGAACATTTTGATGAAAGTATGAA
>DAOVAG010000133.1 GCA_030671165.1 Candidatus Bathyarchaeota archaeon
TCATTCCACAGGGTGCTATGAGTTCAGAAATGAATTTTCCTTGTTGCATAGATATCTAAAAATGGATAGTATCTTATCTATTTTATCTGATAGAAAAAAGGGGGGTTTGCAGGAGATGTCTCTACTGGTCGCGGGTTTAGATCCGACCTGACCCTCCATACTCTTTTAAAGCTATTTCTGAAATACTCTACTTCTTATCCCCTCAATAATTTTTTGAATCTTATACCCTTACCAAACAGTTCATTTAAATTCTATAACAGAGTAACATTATGGTTTATTCAAGTTAGATAATCAAATAACTTCCATGAGTAAAAGTGCATGAAAATTGAAGTTCTCAAACTGGAATAAACCCCCTATTTGGTTTATTTCCCTCACAATCATTATTCTGCTCACCTTGGCAACACCTGAAATTCAAAAAACCTCTGCGATGCAAATCAAGGATGTAGACACTTCTATAATATATGGAACAGTATTAGATACGATGACTGGTCAACCAGTCGTAGGTACAACTATAGCAATTTGGGAAACGAAAGTAGCAAATAGAGCGACATCCATAACCTTCCAAGGGCTTACACATACAGAGATCAATGGTAGCTATAAGATTGTTGTACCTGGGGGTACATCTTACCGCATATACGTCTATCATGATGATCCCGACTCGCCTGGTCATGATTATTTACCTCAATATTCAACCTTCGCTTTGGATAAAGCGGAAAATGCAAAGATAGACTTTGAAATAATCCCTGCAGCATCAATCATTTTTCAGGGAGAGATACTGCTAGTTGATTCTTCAAGACCTCCAGAACAATGGGGATTCACAATTGTTTCCAAGGAAGAATTACTTGAAACTAGAGGACTAATCTTAACTTACGGTGTGGTCCCTGAATCTCATAATCATTTCTTAAATATTACATCCAACCACGTGATCGTTCCTGTTAATACAACCTTCCAAATCCAAATAAAGGCTTCATCAAAAAAATATCATTCCTTTTACGTGGACGATTCTCAATTTTTTAACTTAGATATGGGTGAAGAGATCCAAGTTAACGTGGAAGAATATGCGCTTTTATATAATCTCAATTTAACTAAAGATTTCCTTCAACTTGCAGAGATTAATGTCAACGAGACCGAACAAATTGGATTTTATGTCTTGAGTGAAAAACGAGATCTAATAAAAGCCAACAACCTAATTGAGACTGCAGAACAACAATTAATCGGAGGACTTTATGGTGAATGTTATACTGATCTCCGCGAAGCCTACACTAATATCGAATTCATTAATCAACAAACCCAATCAATGTATGTTGACGCCTCCGCATCCGTTAACATTATCATCATTTTTCTTGCCTTAACTTCAACAACTATATCATCCATGCTTTTTGAACACTGGACTAAAAAAATAATAGCGACAGGCGTATCATACAGCCTATTCATTACAATCTTCTACTTCGTCTACGCTGGTTGCCAAATCGTAGAACCATCATCCATCCTCATAACTTCTGGTCTGTCTATCAGTTTTTTCTTTGCTATAATTTCCATTATCCCCCGTTTCCTTCCTGCGACCATTATTTTTTCCATAGCTAAACGCTCCATCAGAAGACGTACCTTACGCTTCATCTTGACAGTAATTCCAGTTATAGTCATGATCATGGGGTTTGTTGCTCTAACATCCTTCTCCTCAGAATATGGTATTATCTCCTCAACAATAGGTACGATAGATACAGAGACTGAAGGGCTCCTCATTAGACAACCTCTCCCTAAAATTCCACCCATAACACTCGATACACAAACACTTACCACCTTCTCCCTTCTTGATGTCTCAATAATGGACTGGTTACAAACTAAACCTGAAGTTGCATTAGTCGCTCCCAAAGTTGAAAATTGGCCAAGCACAAGCCCCCTGGGATCCTTATCCTCATCAAATGAGAGTTTACCCATCTTTGGAGTACTTGGTATCTCCCCAAATGCTGAGGCTGAGATAAACACCTTTGATAACCTTCTGGTTGAAGGAAAGGGTCGATATCTACAAGATGAAGAGGAGAATTCAATAATGATTAGTGCCCAGGCAGCTCAAACCTTAGATGTCAACGTTGGAGACCTCTTAGTTTTTCGAATGAAGCATTCAACCATTGAAGTAAAATTGGTTGGAATCCTAAATGATCAGAGTTTAATTCACCTAAAAGATCTTGATGGAACACCCATATTACCAGAAAAAATCACTATTGAAGAGGATGACATAGTACAAGGTATTGTTATAGGTGTACAGCCTGAAACTTGTGACCCATCTGAAGTAGTTGTAACTAATTGGCAGACAGCACTAAAACTGCATTCTGCAGAAACACCAATATTCATTTCGAGGATAAATGCTGTTATAGACCATTCAATAGACATTCTTCCTTTTTCTTCTCAAATAGCCTTAGAAAGAGATTACTGGGTTTGGACAACCTCCAAAGGTCAAATTTATCTTGTTGGTCTCATTCCTCACCTCGAAGCAAAGGGATTATCAATCTTTATTCCATGGTTGATTGTAATCCTGAATGTAACAATTGTGATGATAAATACGATCTACGAACGTAGAAAAGAAATAATCATCCTCTCCTCAGTAGGCTTTAACCCTACACACATCACTTCCCTTTTCGGTGCTGAAGCCTTAATAATAGGCGTGCTTGCAGGAGGGCTAGGCTACTTACTCGGACTGAGTTTATACAGAATCATGGTATTTCTATCAATTAATATAGATGTGATACAGAAAACATCCGCTCTGTGGACCATCGCATCATTAGGTATTTCAGTGACAGCAGTGCTCATTGGAACTCTCATAGCTTTACGATTCTCAGTTGCCATCACTCCTTCACTCCGTAGAAAGTGGAAAGCTGAAGAGAAACCTCAAGGAATGGATTCATGGAATTTCGATATCCCCATCAAGGTTCCTCTAAAAGAGGCACACTCAGTACTTGACTACTTTAGAAACCGTCTACAAGAGTGGAAAGGCGAAGATAATATTCAGATTGATCGACTGAAAAACATAACAGAAGAAACGTCTGAGGGGATTCAAAATGGTTTAAGCTTTACTTATCGTTTAGGTAGTGGTCAAGGAACATTCATTAGTAGTAATAAACTCTTGTTATCAAAGAACAAAGATCAAAATAATTATGTTTTAAAGCTACTATCTGATGCTGGAAAAGATCAAGCTTATGAAACAGCCAATTTTGTCCGTAGACTCTTTCTTGAGTGGAGTACAAAATAACAAGATAGCACATAGTCTCAAATTGTTCATTCCTGATAGTAACATATCGTAAGTTTTTCTGAAGGAAATAAAATATTCCCTTATCTTTTGGAGCTCTAATTATAATTTGAGATGAGATCGTAATAGTTAAGGAGATAAAAAGAACCGAGAAGAGGATTGTGGATGATTCTTGGTGGACAATTGGAATGTTAAGATCTCTCGTTAAAACACATTTCAAAAATGATCTTTCATAATTTTTTTGAAATATCACCTATTATTCTATAAAATCGTTGATTCTTCAAGCAAGTCAATTTATAAAAAGGTGTATTCAATAAAAAAAAGGGGTTTGGTAATAACTTGGTGAAGTT
>DAOVAG010000197.1 GCA_030671165.1 Candidatus Bathyarchaeota archaeon
CGCGCGTGCGTTATTCGTCAGATCGATAGCGGAATCCAATATAATTTTCTTTCAGCCAGTTAGGTAGTTTTTTATATCTATTTTTTACTTTATCATGTCGGTAACTTTGGTTGATAAAAAGAAGGACATCATAGGGTTATCCAATCTACCGAGTGATTTAATCGTTGATGTGTCTGAAGAATTTATCAAAACAGAGAACTTGAAAAAAGGCGATTCAGTTCCATTTGAAAAACTCCCCTGGAAAACTGAACTGACCAATTGGAGAATAATTCCCGGTGGCTCGACTGCAAATACGATAGTTTGTGCATCCAATCAGCTTTTCCTAAATTTCGGATCAAGAAACAGGAATGGCATAATCGGAACCCTAGGAGACGATGAAATCGGGAGTAACTACAAAGAAGCTTCTTTCCAAAACGTCATCGATTATACGACTGTGATAAAGGGTGGGAGAAGCATGGTGGTCTACATACTCGTTACTCCTGACGCCGAGAGGACACAATTCTACAACTTGGGAGTGAGCTCAAACTTTCGTATACCTTTCTCTAAGATCGATGAATTCAGGTACTTTCACCTAACCCTATACGAGGTAGATGCCAACGAAGAAAAAGCCATGGAGGCAATCGATTACGCCTATGAACACGGCTTAAAAATCTCCTTTAACCTCGCTGCCACCAATCTGATACTAAAAAATATCGACAGAATCAACGAAATCGCAAAAAAAGCGACAATACTGATCGGAAACGAGAACGAAGCAAAAACCTTCACAAAACTAGATGCAAAAGAAGCCGTCGAAGAAATGAGTTGTATGAGTGATATAGCCATAGTAACAGCCGGAAAAAAAGGCTCATACATCAAAAAAAGCAACGGCCCAACACACCAGATCTCACCCTTCAAAGCGAACCCTATCGACTCAACAGGATCAGGAGACACGTACCTAGCCGGATTTTACCTAGGAGTTTTAAGAGGCTACTCCATCAAAAAAAGTGGACTCATCGCCAGCCAACTCGGAGCCATGGGATGCGAAGTATACGGCGGAAGACTCAATAAATGCTGCTCTATAAACGAAATCCCTACCCACAACTAGCAACTAGAAAGCGTTTATGGGATGAAAAAGAGAATCAGAATGTACCTTTACCTCTTGAAACTTGACTTGTAGAAAAAATGCTAAATCAAGAGTACAGCGAGCATCAACGAGGGAAAGGTTTTATCAAAACCGATCCATCGTCAAAGAAAAACTTCAAACCACAAGCACGATTAGCTAGCCAGCTACACCAATCAGCATCGCTTTCGTAAGCAACACCAAAATCGACATTCACGACGTACTGTAGCTGCGAACTCAGTGTTTCTCGTTTTAATTCGATTAATCGAGGGAAGCATCAACCTAACTTCACATTTATTGTAACTACATTCCAACCCACATCCCGACGGTAAAGAGAGAGTAACAAGTCCAACAACTCAGTTCAAAGGGTCAACCACGACTTAGAGCGTTGTCTAAGTATCGTCTCAAAGTCGATCTGAGCTTTAATCGCCTCACTAACACATCAATCATGCCTGAAACGTTCGTGAGCGAGCTATGAAGTCGATATAAAAGTTTTTACGTTTCACTGAGAGAAAAGGCAACAGGGTTACACTTAGTTAATCTATCATAATAGATATTATTCAGTCGTGCTAGCTAGTCAATGTGAATCCACAGGTACAGAACCCCTGTTTTTATCCTTTTTCAGGGATTCTAACAATCTGGATTCTACTAGCTAGACAATCCAATACAAACACAAAACTTACTAAATAAATTCTAAAGAATCTTTGAATTCAACATAATCGACACATCACTTACATTGACTTAGTCAGACGAAGATTCTAAAAACTTTAGCTAAATAGCTAACCATACTAACAATAATTCAATTAAAATACTCTAATATAAAAAAATAATAATTAAGGAACATACAGAACTACAAAATATTGCTTATGCCTCCAACACAGAAGATAACGATTACTTACTGAAACCCATAGATTTCAAAAGACTCCTAGTTAATAGGTATAAGAAACTTTAAACCCTATTTAACAAACTAGCTAAGAAAATATCCCTTAGTAACACAAAAAAAATAGCTAGCTTCTAGTTAGATAGAAATATTTTCTGAAACAACGTCTCTAGTTAATAGCTAGCTAAAAAAGACGAAAAAACAAAAGTTTTTTTAAATAATCATGTATAGTGGAATCTTGTCTTCCAATAACGATTTTTTGGAAGAACTATCATTATGGGGCTGTCGGCTAGTTTGGTCTAGGCTTCGAGACCCGGGCTCTCGTGACTCCGGTTCAAATCCGGGCAGCCCCATCACTATATATTGTTTCTTAAAAGTGATGATGGAATACCTGTTACAGAAAATAATAAAATCATTTTAGCTAACCATTAGCTTATCTATTTTATCGAAGGCATATCGATTAGTAAAAGAGCTGGTTACCTGAAGAGAAGGGTTAGAGCTTAATCTCAAACTAAAATAACGTTGAAAAATCGCGTCTTAAGTCTGTTCCAGTTAAATCATAACTGTTTCCATGGAGGATAAACTCAGCATCAGCTTTATTCGATTCATTAAAAGCAATAACTTCAATTTTTATCTCGTAAGTACCTTTGAAGATGCCAGCTTGATTAATGTTCAACATATTTTCATCCTTGTTGGCAAAAGACGGTCTTCTGGATATGTTGCTTTGGTTCTGTTGACACCGAGACTACCTAGCTACTTAGAGGAGATCCGGCTAAAATACCTTCAAATCATTCTCAGC
>DAOVAG010000061.1 GCA_030671165.1 Candidatus Bathyarchaeota archaeon
CAAGATGATCACTGTGAGCATGAGAAATGAACATGGGCGCATTTACTTTGTTCTTTTTTGAAGGATCAAAATAGATAACCTCTTTCCCGATTTTTACAGTTATCCCGTTAACCCAACTAATGTTAACTTCCATCATATATACTCCCAAAAACATGTACGCCCATATAAGAACCGATTTTAATGTGTTTAGTTTTAATTACAAATAACCCTTTGATGTGTTAACTTTAATCCTTTTCAACATATTCCCTTGATTATTTTACTCTACAGAAAGTAAGTTTTACTTTTTAAAGACTAACACTAAAATTTATATGAAGAGCATGAATTAGGGACTTTAATAACGTTTCAGAATAAACCACTTATATACTCTTAGTTAGGGAACTCAATAATGTCTTCTACTCCACAAGAAAACGATACTGTTCTAGTTGGTAAGAAACCTCTTATGAACTACGTAGTTGCTTGTTTGACCCTATTTGATTCTGATATGTCCCCCATTAGAGTTAAAGCACGAGGTCTTGCAATAAGTAGAGCGGTTGATGCCGTTGAACTCCTCCGAAGAGCTTTTATTAAGGATTTAAAGATCAACAAAATTTCAACAGACACCCTCATGTTTACAAAGAGAAGTGGCCTAGACCGTAGCATTTCTACAATTGAGATTATAATCTCAAAACCAGATACGCGTTAAACATTATGATAAAATAGATCCGTGATCTCCTTGAATTTAATCTTTAAAAATATGCTTTCTCTAGAACTTCTTTTATTTATACTATGAAAACATAACAACGTGATTAAAAATGTCAGTTTTCAGTAATAGAGAATGCCTTTCTCCTAACTATCCAATTGAGCGATACTGGAAAAATATTCCTCATAGAAACACACAGATCAAAAACCTTTGGGATTTCTATGGCGATATATTGGATAAAAAAGGAGACTCTTTTCTTAGAAGATTACAAATTATCGGACCCGCGGGTTCAGGTAAAACATGTACCTTAAAGTATTTCGGAAAAAAATTTGAGGAAGAAGCACATAAAAACGATATTAATATTGACCACATTTATATGAATTTGAAGTTTGAGGGTGGACGGAGAATTGTTTTCTATAGAAACCTGTTGAGCAAAGTTGAACCCGGATTATTCTCCATGAATTTAAGTGTAGAAGAAATGTTAAGAAATCTCTTTGATTATCTTGAACGAAAAGGGCGTAGTCTTCTTTTAACTATAGATGAACTTGATTATTATGTGAAGCACTTCAAGGATGAACAGATTGTATATGATTTAACCCGATTAAACGAGTTTATCCCTGATAGACCCTGTGGAATCGTAGGTGTAACATTCCTTGCAAGGGATGATGCGTTTCATAAGCTTTTAGATTTAGCTGAATTAAGTAGTTTAGGACGACTCTATATCGAATTTAAACCCTACACTCCCATACAACTTGAGAATATTCTAACACTTAGAGCTAGAGACGCCCTTCATTTTGGAACATATTCGGATGAAGTTATCGAATTAATAGCAGATATTACCTCCCAGCCTCCCATTAATGGTGATTTACGATATGCTTTAGATTTACTCCTATATTCAGCCAATCTAGCAGACAATCAAGGAATTGAACAAATTACTCCAGAACATGTTAGAAAAGTTCATGGCGTTATATATCCAGAACTTACAACTGAAGAAATCTTGAGCTTACCTGATGAAGAGAAACTAGTCCTAATTGGGATTGTTAGAACCTTACAGTTAAAAAGAAGAGCTTACGCCACTTTGAAAGATATCAAACTAAACGTTGGTGTAGTTACTGAAGAATTTGGTATAAGACGTCTTAAAGGCGGTATCGATGAATATGTCCAAGATCTCTCTGATAGAGGGATAATAGATCTTAAATCATTGCTGGAGATAGGGATAAGTGGCGTTGCTTTAGAGGATTTAACAAGATTCTTAAATTCTTTAATTAAGAGACTTCAAAAGGGATTCGCTAATTCCTGAGAATGAAAAAATCATCTCAGAACATATTTAGACGGGGCTACGCAGTCCAAGAAAACTTATAACTCCAAAATTATTGCTTAACTCCTCTACACACTTCTTCACAGGATATGAAATTGAAAAAAAATCTCTCTTAACCCCGTTGACATTAGGAAAGATTTGAAAGTACTCACATCTTTAGTTTGGGTTAAATATTTGACGCTTTCCCCTCGAGAACATTAGATAAATTTTGAAGATATGATTACAAAGGAACTTAATTTTTTTTTTCAGAAGCATTTTGATATTGTAGCTAACTTTTTAACATTTAGATCTAGCTTTCTGAAGAATCCCCCCTACCACCATAAATGGTTCTATAAATACTCTATAAACCCTCCTTTTTAGCAATGGATATCCTTACGGAAGATATTTGCAGAGAAAGCTCTAAACATCTTTCAAACGTGTAAAAAACACAATGAAAAACGTCGAGTGTAGAAGTTACATCTTTTATATTACGCGAGATTAAAAAAACTACTTACTCGTTTCATTAAAATTGGAGAAATATTTCATGTCCCCATTCTGTTTCTCTTTACTCTTATAATATGCTGTGCTGGTAGATCCCTTTGATAATCAATATGAAGACCGCCTTTGAAACATTTCAGAAGAATTTTCATAGGCCGAAGTTAACAACGGGTAACACAAAATTAGATGCCTTAATAGACGGCATCAAACGGGGCCATTTCTATCTTTTCTACTCTGATTCTTCAGATTTCCTAGATCTTCTTATTCATCGACTCCTCGTAAACTGTATTCTGCCTACAGAACAAGGGGGCCTTTCTTCCAAATCACTCTACTTCAACGTCTGTAATTATCATAAAGGAAAGACCCTCCTAGATCCCTCATACTTGTCGATGATCTCAAAATATGTGGGCTTAGATCCCAAGTTCACTTTCAAAAACATCTATTCTGTCTCAGCTTTCAACGCGATGCAACAAATTACGGCAACTAATGAACTCATTAATCTCTTACGTCATAATTGTGACGTAAACCTAGTCGTTATTCATAACCTAACAAGGTTCATTGAGACCTCAAAGAAATCCTTCGAGGCTATGCGAGTGATGAAAAAAATTATCAGTAGGATACACCGCGTAACCTGTGAAAATAATATTGCCTTAATAGTCAGTTGTGGCGCTAAGAAATCAAAGCGATCTCGCCTTCCCCAACCGACAGGGGGTCTATTTCTCCGTCAAGAAGCAAACGCTATCATTTATCTAAGCGCGACTAATACGCGGTCCTCTTCTTCTGTTAGGGTAACTCTCATGAAACATCCCTATAAGGAGACTCCACAATCTATCCTGATCTATACACCTCAATCCGACAGAGAACTCAAAGGCTTTGTAATCTCTAGCTTTAGCCAATCCCTCCAAGGAATAATAGAAGCGTTGAGGCAAAAGAATAACTTCTCGAATTCCCTACTGCGCTTTAAATATATGCAGGCTCTTGATCTGCTGTTAAAAAATGCTTGGTTGGCAGAGATTGCAGCTGTATCGAATTCCAATCTTCCATGTATTCTCGATGCTTTAAACCTGATGGCTAGTGTCCATAACAAGAAATATGTTGAGGATCTTAGAACTTGGGTTCTAGAACTTAAAAAAATCTCAGGGAACATAATAAGAACATGAAAAGAGTCATGGAAAGGACGTAGTGCAATCATTGAACAGAGCTATAGGCTGGCTTCTTGATGTTTTTATTCAAGATGACAAAGCCATCATCTTAATTCGTACGGATAAAGGTGATGTTTTGAGTCTCTGCGACAACTACCATCCCAGTTTCTACATTATGCCCCAAACCAATGAGGCGGGAAATGCGTTAATCAAGATACTTCAAGCGGTTCCAAATATAATGCGCATTTCATTTGAGAATAAGTACACGGTCTTAGGCGTGGCCTCAAAGGAGTGTCTTCTTCACGTCGTAATTGATAAGGCGTCAACTTTTGATGAAATATTAAATACTGTTGAGTTATTGCCGCAAGTCAAAGCCTTGTATACTGTCGATCTTCTCCATGTGCAGCGCTACATTTTCACTAAACTTAACGTAGCCCCCACCAGCAAAGTGGCGGTAAAATATAGACTTAATGGTGAAGAAAAATGGTTAGATTCTATAAAAACAATTGATGATTCAAACGAAATTTTACCACCCCCATTCACAATATTCCTCTTCAAGATCGAGATAAAAAAGTCCCCTTTCACATTGATTCCTAACTGTACGCCTATCAAATGTATAAAAATACGTCTTGATGATGAGGAAATTACTCTTAAGGGCAGAGAATTACACATTCTTAAGAAATTATTATCTCTACTTAATGATCAAGACCCCGATTTCCTAGTATGCTCAGACCCCCATCACACCATAAATCATCTTCTTCATAGGTTTAGGCTTCTCGGCTTATTACCTCAAATTGGGAGAGATGATCTTACGCCTCCATGGATGAATACTTCTCTTTCCAATGGGTTCAAGGAGCGCGTTGTATTAGATTACGCTTATTTTAGAGCTTTTGGAATAGTTGGCCTTGTCGAGAGAGCTAGGTTCAGTGTTCTACCGCCGAGGTTAGCCTATAGCTGGACTGCTAATCGAATCATTGATTCTAGAAATTGCTATGAGCTGATTAAGAGAGGTTACGTGATACCTAAAAACGTTGGCTATTATATATACATCAGAACCCTTGAAGAAGTTTTTGTTTACGATCGAGGGAGCCTTATACTTCCCCCTAAAATTGGAGTGGTCCATGAGAATATTGCTGAGCTAGATTTTGAGAGTGAATATCCCAACTTAATCGTCAGTAAAGGTCTCAGTTACGAAACGGTAACATCTAACGATGTTATTAAGAACGAAGATGCACTTCTTCCCTACATTACCAAGCTTTTCTTAGATCGTAGGCTTCGATTCAAGAGACTGCGAAAGACACTTAACAAGAGCAGTCAAGAATGGCTTTGGTGTGAACAAAGACAGCTTGCTCTAAAGTCAATCCTAGTATGCTTGTATGGCACTTCAGGATGTTGCTGGAATAGATTTGGCAACGTTCTATGCTTTGAGGCAATAAACAAGCACTCCAGAGCCGCTCTTATCGAAACCAAAAACTTCATTCAGCGGAAAGATTTTGAGATTATCTATGCAGATACTGATTCGATTTTCATCAAGAAGAAACATGCTACGAGAGAAGACTATGAACATATAGCACAGGAGATCAGCCAACACACTGGTCTACCGATTGCTTTGGATCATCACTATAAATTTCTTCTTTTACTTCCTTTGCAGTCCGATCCTTCTGGACAGATGAATGCCCAGAAACATTACTTTGGTATACTTACCAATCATGAGCTACTGACTAGAGGCATTGAATGTAGACGTCATGACTGCCCTTTGTTCATAAAAACCTTTCAGGAAAACCTCATAAAGATTCTTTTTGATGTTGAAACGTCAGGAGATGTTTATTCTGTTGGATATAAGAGAGCTTTGAACTATATCTCCAAAACCATTGATGTGTTGATGCGCAAGAAAGTCCCTATAGGCGAGCTTATCATCTCTAAAACTCTTCGTAAAACTAGCAGTGAATACACTAAGCTTTACCCCCATGTTTCAGCCGCTATCAACTTAATACGACGAGGAAAGGTGGTGAAGAAGCGTGAAACCATTGATTTTGTTTATGTGAACACTCGGCGGCATAATCCACTCCGAAGAGTGGTTCCAATAGACATCTATGGTAAGATATACTACGATTCTGAGAAATATAGAAACATGGTTTTCAC
>DAOVAG010000020.1 GCA_030671165.1 Candidatus Bathyarchaeota archaeon
CATGAATGTGGCTAAATATTTAATGGTTGCAGGAGTCAAAGCTGATAATATCATAATAGTTGATTCTAAAGGTATCCTCCATTCAGGAAGAGTAGATATCAAAGACAAAGATCCCGTTAAGTGGGAGATGTGTAAGAAGACTAATACTGAAGAAAGAACCGGAGATATCATGGATGCTTTAAAAGATGTTGATGTTTTAGTAGCTTACTCCAAGCCTGGACCAGGAGTTATAAAGAAAGACTGCGTCGCTAAAATGGCAGATGATGCAATAGTATTAGCGGGAGCAAATCCAACACCAGAGATATGGCCATGGGAAGCAAAAGAAGCTGGAGCTAAAATTGTTGCAACTGGACGTTCAGATTTCCCCAATCAGGTGAATAATTCATTAGGATTTCCTGCTGTATTTAGGGGCACTTTAGACGTGATGGCAAAGAAAATCACCGATGAAATGTGTATTACAGCTGCACATGCTATAGCCAACTATGCTGAAAAGAAAGGAATACATGAAGAGTATATAATTCCAACCATGGCTGAAACAGAGATGTATGTTGAGGAGGCAGTTGCGGTAGGGCTAAAAGCAATTGAGCAGGGAATAGCGAGGAAGAAGGTAAGTAGGCAGAGCCTATGGGAGAGAGCTTCTTTTATGATAAAGAACGCTCAAGAAATGACGAATCTCCTGATGCGGGAGAACTTAATTAAACCTGTCCCAAAATAGGTGATTTCAATGTTAGATGCGGTTATTGAAAATACAGCAATTAATCTTCTTAAACTTGCAGTCACTGAACTCCCACTAGATATTAAGCAAGGTATTAAAATGGCTCTAGAGCAAGAAAGAAATGATATTGCTCGGAACCAATTAAACACCATAATAAAAAATTTTGAATTAGGTGCAAATACAAACACACCTATCTGTCAAGACACAGGAACCATCATCTTCTATCTTACAGTTGGAGAGAAATTTCCTATTATTTCTCGCCTTCCTCAAATTTTAAAAAGAGCAACAAAACGTGCATCTGAAATTATTCCCCTTCGCCCAAACGCAGTAAATCCTTTTACAAATAAAAATAGTGGAGATAACACTGGAAAATATATTCCCTTTATAAATTGGGAAATTACATCTGGAGACGCTCTTAAAATAACTGCCTTTCCAAAAGGCGGTGGCAGTGAAAATACAAGCACAATTAGAATGCTAAATCCTGGTTTAGGAATTAAAGGAATAAAAAGATTCATTGTGGATACTATTATCTTGGCGGGTGGTAAACCATGCACTCCAGTAATTTTAGGTATAGGAATCGGTGGAGGCACCGACATTGCTATAAAATTAGCTAAGAAAGCCCTTTTGAGACCTTTAAGTAGACATCATGCTGAATCTGAAGTTGCTAAACTTGAGGAGGAACTTCTCATATTAACAAACATGACGGGAATCGGTCCTATGGGGCTCGGAGGCGATACAACTGTTCTAGGAGTAAACATTGAATATGCTCATCGACATCCTGGAAGTTTTCCTGTCGCTATAGCCTTCCAATGTTGGGCTGCAAGAAAAGCTTCAGCAAAGATATCGCCTGATGGACGAGTAGAATACTTAACTCACAAGATTAAAGGAGATTGATATGAATGGTTGAATATCATTTACGGACTCCTATTTCTGAGAAAGATGCTAGAAAATTAAAAATCGGTGATATGATTTACGTTACTGGTGATATGTTCACTGCCAGAGATTCAGCTCATCGTAGAGCCTTAGAATACCATGATGCAGGTAAAGAACTCCCGAAAGATTTGACGGGTAAAGTTCTTTTCCATTGTGGCCCTCTTGTAAAGAAGATGAATGGCGGGTATAGAATTATCTCTGCTGGGCCGACTACTAGTATGAGACTGGATATGTTTGAGGATAAATTTATAGAGACATTTCACATACATGTCATTGTTGGGAAAGGCGGTATGGGCCCAAGAACGACCGCAGCATGTAATAAGTTTGGTGCAATCTATTGTGCTTTTACAGGTGGTGCAGGAGCACTTGCAGGAAAAACTATCAAACTTGTAAAGGCTGTGGAATGGCTTGACCTTGGTATCCCTGAGGCTTTATGGTTCTTAAAAGTTGAAGATTTCGGACCCCTTATGGTTGCTATTGATACTCATAATCGAAACCTATATGCAGAAATAGCAAAACAAGTCGTTGAGAATAAACAGTATATCTATGCAAGGATATGATTGAGATATCTACAGACTAAATCAATTTGATTTAGAACTAATAATTACAAAGAGCATGGTAATATTTTATTTATGAAATCAATTTTTTTCGTATACTAAGTATTTTATTATTGAATAAGAAATCATCAACAAACAATATTATCTGGAGTTACCTAATTGGTAAATATACTTGATTCTCTTTCAACTGAATTGGGAATAAAGGCTTTAACTTGCTTTGATGTTCAATAGCTACTAAATTGAGAAAATAGTGGAAAACATTTACCGTATTCAACTATTTATTGACTTAGTAATAATATAGATTGCACGTTTTTACATGGAGTGGGTTTCTAGTGTATCTAAACAAAGAAGATGAAAAAATATTACGTGGAGAGCAGGGATTAGGTAATCAAAAAGCCATGGAAGTGTTAGTAGCAATCGGCGACATCTTTGATGCAGAGAAATTGATTAAAATCTCAAGCTCACATTTGTCTTCTGTTGCGTATGAAAGTTCAGGGGATACGGGAATAAGCTTCTTGGAGAGGATGATTATTGATGGTGCTCATTTTAAAGTTCTGACAACTCTTAATCCTCACTCAATCGAATATGATCGCTGGAAAGAATTAGCTTTTCCTGAGGCGTATGTGAAGAAACAGTTAAGGAATATTGAGGCCTATAAGAAATTAGGTGCTGTTGGTACTTTTACATGTACACCATTTCTCGTAGGTAATTGTCCAAGATATGGTGAACACGTTTCATGGGCAGAGTCTTCTGCACTCTCTTATATTAACACAGTGATTGGAGCTCGAACCAATAGAGAGAGTGCACTTAGTGCTTTATGTGCTGGTATTATTGGAAAGACCCCGTATTATGGATTTCATCTTAATGAAAATCGTAAGGGCACTGTATTGATTGATGTAAAAACTGTGTTAAAGCATAGTTCTGATTACTCCGCTATGGGTTATAACATTGGTAAAAAAGTTGAAGGTAAAGTACCTGTCTTTAATAATATTCCTCAAAATGTTAAAGGCTACGACATAAACGCCTTATGCGCTGCCCTTGCGGTTTCTGGAGCGGTCCCTATGTCTCACATCATCGGTATAACTCCGGAAGCTCCTACACTTGAGAAGGCTTTTAGAAACGATAATCCTGAAGAAAAAATAACCTTCGATAGAGTAGAGCTAGAAGAAACTTATGAAGATCGTTGTATGAAAGAATCAGGAATTGAAATTGATCTCGCTGTGTTAGGGTGTCCACATTATTGGTACGATCAATTGGCTGAAACTGCAAGATTGCTAAATGGGAAAAAAATTCACAAGGATGTAGATTTATGGGTAAATACATCATCTTCAATAATGACTGTTGCCAAACGTACTGGGTATATTGATATTATTGAGGCGTCTGGGGCTAAAGTAATGTGTAGTTATTGCCCAGCAGTAGCAAGAAACTTCTTTGGTTGGAAGACCATGGCAACAGATTCTACTAAACAAACATTTTATGGCCATGGAGTTCTAGGTGTAGATGTTCTCTTTGGTACAACAGAACAGGTCATAAATGCTGCTATATCTGGTAAATGGGGCGTGAAGGTATGATTGAGATAAAAGGACGTAAAGTATCGAAAGGAAGAGGAGAAGGTGAAGCATTGGTTACGACTCAAACCATTTCCTTTCTAGCAGGTGTTGATCCAGATCGAGGAGTAATTATTGATAGAGCTCATGAATTGAGAGGTCAATGTATAACTGGAAAAATCTTTGTGTTTCCCAGGGGTAAAGGATCGACAGGTGGTTCATGGATAATTATGCGTTTAGTTGATAACAACATTGCACCTGCTGCCATAATTAATATTGAAACGGATCTAATAATTGCTATTGGTTCCATCCTTGGAGGAATACCACTAATTGATAAACTGGATAAGGATCCAACTTTACTCATCAAAACTGGAGATTATGTGATCGTTGATGCAGATAAGAGTACTGTCAAGATCTTGAATCAGTAAAAACCAATTTTATTGAATATTTTTTTTTCGTTTCGGTGATGTAATGTGTGCGGTAGATGTATTGGATAATACTTAATAAAATGGGTGCTTACTCAATAGTCTAAGAATCTGAATTAGCTTCTCATCCCTCAATATTTCAATCTCTTTTAAGGGTTTTGTACGAATAGCTTCCATTTCATTAACGCTCTCTATTACTTTTTGTATTGCTGAATGAGGGATCTCTGTCCAAGTTTCCATTGATTTCCATCTAATCTTATATGACTGATGTAACTTTTCAATGAAGCTTTCAATTCCTCCTCCTGCAACATGAGCACGTAAGTAGGGTCCAAATATGGGAGCTCTCAATCCTGTTCCCATACAAAACGCTCTATCGACATCATTTGCACTAGCTACTCCATTAGCAACTAAACTAATAGCTTCACGCAACACTGCTGCTTGAAGTCTATTTATTATATATCCTGGGACTTCTTTCTTTAGTACAATTGGAATTTTACCTAATTGTATCATGAACTCCCGAGTTTTCATGATTGTATCCTTTGAAGTCATTTCACCTCCAACTATCTCCACAAGAGGTATAAGGTGAAGTGGCAGTATCGGATGGGCCATCACACACCTTTCCGGTTTCGTCGTCACTTTCTGAATCTCAGTCATTAGTAATCCTGAAGAGCTGCTTGCAAGAATTGTACTTTCCGGAGTAAGCTTATCCATTTCTCTATATATTTTCTTCTTGATAGGATATTTATCAGGAACAGATTCTGCAACATAATCTACTTGACTTATTGCTTCAGCAAGGTTTAAAGTAGTTTTAATTCTCTTAAGTGCTGTCTTGGCTTTATTATCTCCTAGAAGATTGTTTTTCTCTAAAAAATCTAAATTAGATTCAATACGTTCTATTGAACTATCAAGGATATTTTCGCTAGTGTCTTGAATAGTAACATCAATATCCCTTGCGGAAAATAAGGTCGCCCAACAGCAACCTATTAGGCCTGCACCAACACACCCAATTTTCTTGATTTCCATCTCTATCTGTCCTCCGTTTAAAGAATTAAACCTATTTAGCAATACATTGGCTAAAGATATATAATTAATTCTGACAAAAAATCCTGACGAGTAACGCTAATTTAAGACTTTAAACTTAATCAAAAGTATATATTAAAAAACCACAAAAAATACAGCCTGTAAATGACAAAACCTCGGTTCTTTAATGGATAGTGCACTAACGTTTTCTTTATATTCTTATTTATACTCCAATCCGATTTATTTCCCGTCTAAATATTCTTTTTTCAATGATAAAGGATTAAAAAGTTATCCCAAATATGTAACTTCTAGAAATTATAGCTAGAATTCTTTTTCATCATTATACATAACCTACACGAAAGTTTATAGTATTTAGTTATCCGCCTACTTTTTTAAAGATACTTACCTTTTTATAAATCTACATACCTTTTTATAATTGTGAAAAAAAGATGGCTAAAAATCCATTCAAATATATGGAAACCCTAAATACTGTCCACTCACCAATGGATCCAAAGCAAATAGAAGCTCATTATGGTCATTATATACGTCCAAAGATCTCGACTATGGATAAGAAGGTCGTAATTGAAGCAGCTATTCCTGGATGGCAACCCATCTGGTGGTGGAGAGCACGTGGGGTAGAAAATTTACCGCCTGGAGCTAATGGTGGAACTACATGTATTCAGGAACAAGCTGATGCGATAATAGAATGTGTAAAAGCTGGAGCCGCTGTAATACATACACACCCAAGAGATCCTTCAGATGGTATGAATCGCATACATGCTCCTAAACTCCTTGGTGAAATTATGGATCAAGCTTTCAATGAAGTAGACTTCATTACAGCCCACCACACTTGGGGTTGGGATTACACGAAGAGTTGGGAGACTGACTATGTATCCTATCCAAAGGAACTACTCAAATTAGGGAAAGGAAATAAATACGTTCAATGTGGCATGGTAATGTCTATGCCTGGTTACAGCCAAGGGCGAGCAATCCATAGTCATCGTTCAATAATTGAGGGTGTAAAATTCTTCGAAAAGAACTGTATCAAACCAATGTATTCTGTTGAAGCCTTTGCTTTTGAGGAGATGAAGACTACTTTATTTGATACAGGCATCTCAAATTGGAAGCCTTATTGGATAGCTCTACAGCTTGGAAAACATCTAGATCAATTTACATATCAGGATCCCTGGTCTTACCGATTAACTATAAATTGTATGGAAATGGTTAAGAGGAACATGCCTGATGAAGATATTTTTCTAGGCCTTCATCCAGCGGGGCGAAATTGGCTTCCTATGGCTGTTATCGGTCTCTTGTATGGCGCTCAGGTTATCCGGGTTGGTTTAGAAGACCAGTTCTACTTGTATCCCCATAAAGATGATATACCTACTAAAGCTTCTGAAAATGTAGAACTTCTGGTAAAAATAATTAAAGATCTAGGAAGAGAAGTTGCAACTGTAAAAGAAGCTAGGGAAATGACTGGTGTCAAACTTATCAAAAAAGATTAACATACAGTTATTCTCTCTATTTTTCTATGACTTTTTTTCATCTTACAATGGTTAATATATTTTTCATTTTACATTTCTGATTCACGAGTCCATTAATACTTGGAACACAAAATCTTATGTGATTTTGAAGAGAATCATTTTCAGAGCTAAGTTTAATTCACTGAGTTTCTTTCCTATCTATTTAAAAAAAGAGTATACTGTGATAAAGCATTTTTTACAAAAAAGAGATCGTATACGCCCCTTAATATGAAAAGTAACTTCTCACCGATGATTCTTTGATCTATTAACCTTTCGTTTCTTTTGCTTTTTGCTTTCCATATTTTTTTTATGATCCTTACCCATGAATATCACCTTCGGACGAATTTAAACTTCCAATCCTTTAACAATTCTTACTTATATATGCTTTGGTAAAAATTGAAGATAGTTATGATAAATACCGATTTTACTTTCTAAAAACCTATTTCAGAAAAGTGAAGCAACAGAAGCTAGATAAATTACATCGTATAAAAAAATTATGAACGTTATCATTTATCTTTTAAATGTGTGTCATCTCATTTTTGTAATAAACATTATGTGCACGTGACAAAAATTATATAGAGGGATTAAAGATGATTGACGAATTCAACCTTGAAACAGTTCTTAAATCTCTCATAGAAATTGATACAAGTAATCCTCCAGGGAGAAATTATGGTAGAATCATCAAGCTCATCGAGAAACAACTGTCATCATCAAGATGTAAAGTTGAAATAGTTGAAACTCCCAAGAAGAGGGTTAAAGAGTCAATTTCAGAAGCTCGGGGAATAACGGGTGAAAGAGTCAACTTAATAGCAACTTTAGAAAGAGGGAAAGGTAAAACGATGATATTGAATGCCCATGCAGATGTCGTTCCTGTTGGAGAAGGTTGGACATATCACCCTTTCAAGTTAACAAGGCGGGGTCGTGAATGGTATGGCAGAGGTGTGGCTGATGATAAAGGTCCTTTAGCCGTGTTAATTCTAGTCTTTAATGAACTTGCTACAAACCCAGATTGGCAAGGTAAGATTATCTTAGCTTCCACTATCGATGAGGAGATCGGAGGTCATGCAGGGCTTTCTTATCTGTTAGATGTTGGATTGTTAAAGGGAGATTATTGTATTGTTGGTGATGGAGGGATTGAAAACATAACAAATGCGGCTAATGGCTGTTTGAGATTCAGAGTTACGATCAAAGGGCGGTCGATCCATTCTAGCATGAATTGGCTTGGAATAAACGCTATTGAAAAAGCCACTAAACTCATCAAGAGATTGGTTGAGTATAATGCTGACCTTAATAGACTTAACTCTAAAATCCCTGCAAATCCGCAAACCGGTGTCAATTGGCTCACGCCTAGTATAACTGTGGGTGTAATAAGGGGTGGTACTAAGGTCAATATTGTTCCGAATATATGTGTATTGGAGATAGATCGACGACTGATTCCTGAAGAAGATAAATCTGAGGCAGTAACTAATTTTAAAAATATTTTAGAAGAATTAAGTAACATAGATGTAGATTTAAAGTATGATATTGAAGTTGGTGGATTTCACGATTCCTTCATCACTTCTATAGACTGTGAGGTTGTGACCACTCTTACCCAAACTTACAATGCTGTAATAACGGGAAAGGTTAACGTTTATGGCACACTTGGTTGTTTAGATGCTGCGCATGTTGCTAAATACAAAATACCGGTTGTAGCTTTTGGTGCTTCAAGAGTAGAAAGTAATTCTCATGGTGTCGATGAACACGTTAGAATTGATGATTTATTGAATTTCGGTAAAATTATTGAAGCGACTGTTTTACGAATTTTAAAAACTGAGGAGGTAAATTGAATTGGATGAAATTGATAAAAAATTGTTGGAATTATTACGCAAAGATTCAAGACTTACGTATACTAAGATGGCTTTAATCTTGGGGGTATCAGAGGGAACAATTAGACAGAGGATTGGAAGACTTGTCGTTTCAGGCGTAATTGTGAGATTTACAATTGAGACTGCTGTTGAGTGTCCAGAAGCACTTGTTATGCTATCTATTTCACCTAATTTTTCTACATCCAAAGTGGCAGAGCAAATTATGATGATTAGAGGAATTACATCTATATCTGAAGTAGCTGGTCAATATGATATATTTGTCATTGTTTCTGGTGTTGATATATCTTCAGTAAACGACTCTATTGATGACATCCGCGGCATCAAAGGTGTTGAGAATACGTATACGTTGTTTATTTTACGAAAATGGAAGTAATATCGCAATTATTATTCAATATTCCGTAAATTTTTTACGAAAAGTATTTATAGATACGTTCTGCTGTAGATAAAAAAATGGAATATTTACCATATTACATGAGGAGATACTTGAATGGTTATTATCCTAGACTCAACCCTTAGAGAAGGGGAACTTCAGCCAGGAGTGTACTACAATAGAGATACCCGAGTGCAAATTGCGAGAGCTTTAGCAGACGTTGGAACTAAAAGGATCGAGTTTCCAATAGTTTATACTTCGAGGGGTGGAAAAATCGAAGATGTAAAAACAGCAGTTAATGAAGTTCAAGACTGCTACACCGATATAACTGCAGTTCTACACATGAGAGCGTTAAAGGCAGATGTGGAAATTGCAAGGGCTTATGATGCAACAGGATGCGCTATCTACATGGCTCCAACTGCTCTACATAGGAAAGGTAAGTTTCATGGAATTAAACAACAGAGAGTAATTGAAAACTTCGTTAATGTGTTAGACCTCATTAAAGATTACGGGTTCTCATATCGCAGGGCTACTGTAGAAGATGCATCTAGATTTGACCTCTCTTCAATCAAGGATGATGAAGATACTTTAGAATTCTTAGGTAAACTTTTAAAGTCAATTGAGGACGCCGGTGCAACGGTCGTGAGTATACCTGATACCAGTGGAATCCTTCCCCAAAATCGATGTATTCCTTTTATCAAGATTGTAAAGAATTTAACAAATTTACCTTTGGCATGCCATTTTCATAATGATTATGGAAACGCTCTAGGTAATGCTTTACAAGTACTATCTATTCCAAATGTGCAAGAAATCAACGTTAGCATCCTTGGTTTAGGTGCGCGAAATGGAATTACTGACCATTATGCATTTGTTGCTAATGCTGAAGACCTTTATAATATCAATACTGGTGAAAAACGTGATAAACTTCGATGGCTTTACGATACATTCGTTCAAGTGACAGGTATA
>DAOVAG010000080.1 GCA_030671165.1 Candidatus Bathyarchaeota archaeon
AGCACTTAGCTTGATCAATTCCAGCATCTCAAGAGCTAAAGGTCTTGTCTCTTCAGGTGACCAACCCCTCACTTCAGGTCCATAGATGATATTGGCCCATACCGTCATATGTGGGAAGAGTGCTATGTTCTGGAAGACATAGCCTATCCTTCTATCTTCTATTGAAACCTCGTTTACCAGATTGCCATCTATATATATTTCACCCTCGTCTGGTTTGATTATACCTGAAATATTTTTTATGAGAGTTGTTTTGCCGCAACCACTAGGACCTATTACTGAAACATATTCCCCGTCATTAATTGTGAGATTGATATTATCATTCGCGACAATATTTCCATATTTCTTAGTGACGTTAACAAGTTTTACTTCGGGCAATTAGATCGCCTCAATCTCTTTAAGAAGACCAATTTTTGGATACTCAAAAACATAACACTTTTCTGGAAGGAACGAAACAATGACGGTTTCATTTGACTCTGATTTATATGCATTGGAAATTAATTTTTTTGAAGATACAGTGATACCATTCTCAAGCTTTATCACATACTCTATTGAGCTACCGATAAACATCGTAGATTCAATCATTCCAGAAAAATTGTTTGATACAGGTGCCTCAACCATTCCAATCGATATGTCTTCAAGCCTTATGGCTATAACTACTTTTTCACCAACTTTTCTACTGATATCTGAAACATGAACCTTCTGGCTGCC
The DNA here is from genome assembly GCA_030671165.1 of Candidatus Bathyarchaeota archaeon. Lineage (GTDB taxonomy): Archaea > Thermoproteota > Bathyarchaeia > RBG-16-48-13 > JAUWWH01. The sequence continues at coordinate 709 of DAOVAG010000080.1, forward strand.
ACGAATTTCGATAATAGAACCCGAATCATCCATTCTAATAACGTTCCCTTCAATGAAATTGGCTCCACCGACAAAACTCATTATGAATGCGGACTGAGGATTTGTGTAAATCTCATGTGGAGTCCCAATTTGTTCTATCTTACCCTTTCTGATAACCACAACCCTATCTGCAATCATCAAAGCCTCTTCTTGATCATGTGTTACGTGAATAGTTGTAAGTTCCTGATCCTCAGCCAATTTCCTTAACTGGGCACGAAGATCAACTCTTAATCTTGCATCCAAAGCGCCAAAAGGTTCATCAAGCAAGAGAATTCTAGATCCAGAAGCTATACCTCTAGCTAGCGCTACCCTTTGTTGCATCCCCCCACTCAATTCATGAGGAAAAGCATCTTGTCTATCCGCTAGCTTAACCATCTCTAAGATTTCTAAGGTTAATCTCTTGATTCTAGTCTCATGATAATTTTTAATAATTGGACTAAAGGAGACATTCTGCCAAACATTCATGTGAGGAAAAAGAGCAAACTGTTGGAACATGTAAACAGCGTTTCTTTCTTCAGGAGGAAGCCCATTAACCAATCTTCCTGCAATATGTATCTTACCTTCATCTGGTTCAAGTAAACCTGCGATTATTCGAAGTAGAGTAGTCTTACCTGCACCTGTAGGTCCTAGTACACAAACGTATTCTTTATCTTCTATTGATAGATTTAAATGGTCAAGAGCAGTGATCTCATCGTATTTTTTTGTCACATTTACTAATTGGATTATTGACAATAGCTAAATCACCGTCTTGTTGTTAGTCTAATTATCGCGAGTAGTATAAGAGAAAGGATAATCAAGTAAGTTGAAGTGAATAGTGCTGCCGGTATCGCTAGAGCCTCAACCATGTTGACGACTAAAGCAGGAACAGTAACGTCTCTTCCCATTACAATAAAGGTAGCTCCAGTCTCCCCAATTGAATGAGTGAAAGAGAGGATGAATCCCGTGAGGATTCCTCCCTTAATTAAGGGAAGAGAAACCATTTCGATAGCGTTGTAAGCTGTAGCACCAAGTGTTCGAGCTGAATCCTCATACATCTGAATATCTGAGCCTTCATAAGCGGCGATGATAGATTCCACTATTACTGGAACTGAAAAAACGATGTGAGTTAGAATAATCAACCATATCCCTGGTTTTACTAAGTTAAAACCATTGGAACCCCAGAGTAGGAGGACTGATAGACCTAAAGATGATGTAGGAATTATCAGAGGTACCTTAAGTACAGATCGAATGATGCCTCCGTACCACCACCTTTTAATTATGAAGGAGAGGGGAATCGCGATACACATCGCTATAAAAGTTGAAGTTAAGGCTACAATAATGGAAGTTAAAGTTGCCTTGAGCACTGAATTAAAATAGTTAGACGGACCAAACAGTTGATATAAAACTCCACCTTGAACCTTACCAGTGTAAGGGTCAGCTGACCAATAAAAGATTACAGAATTTAAAACGATTACAATAGGCACTATAACAGTTATTACAACGATGAATAAAGGCAAAAAATTTTTAATATGTGTCAATTTTCTTGAAGCAAATTTTTCAAACTTAATAATCCAATTGGATAAAGCTCTCGGGAAACGATATGGGATACTAAAAAGGCTAGCTCCTCGGTTAACATATACTTCTATGGGTAAAATGATTAGCCACGCAATAACGACCAAAAGGCTTCCCATGAATGAGGCCGTTGCGAGTTTAAACTCAGATGTCCACCTAACTATTGCAATCGAAGCCGTTGAACTCACACCAGAAACGATGAGAGTTGCACCAGTCTCTCCAAGTGAACGTGCAAACGCTAAAACTGATCCTGAAAAAATTCCTGAAATGGATAAAGGAAATAAAATTTTTCTAAAAGTTGTTAGAGGATTAGCACCCAGCGTTCGAGAAGCTATCTCGAAAGTGAGCTCTATTGACTCAAATTTGGTTGCAATTGTCCGAACGATATACGGGAAGGTTAGAGCAATATGGACGATAAATACTATGAAAGGAACATTTAGAAGCGGTATTACAGCATCTAGAGGGATTAACCCTGAATTTAATCCAAAAATCCCCCCTATCCCCGTTGCAGTAGTCCATGTGATGAGTGTTGCAAAACCAAAACCAGATGTAGGAATCACCAGTGGTAGGGTTATGATATCCTCTAAAAGGCTTTTTCCACGAAACTTCTTTCTTGCAAGAATGTAAGCGAGAGGTATTCCAAAAATCAAATCGAACGCGACTGTAAATAGGGACAGTCGAAATGAGAAGAGTAAGACCTGTTGTATTTGTTTCCAATTTTCATCACCAATAATCGGATTTGCGAATACTTCATAATTTACTTCATTCCATCTCGTAAAGACATAAGATATCAGATAAAAGGTAGGAAGTAAGACAAAAAGGATTAAAGCACACAGTGTAGCCCATTTCGCTAGATTAGAGAGAGAAATCGATCTCTTCAATCTTGGAACCATTTAATCACTTCTAAATCTGTGTTCTTCTAACCTTAACCCAAGCTGTAAAGATTGCTTCCAGCACTTCTCCCCTTAAAGGCTTCATAATGGGTACAGTTATCTCATATTGAACACCATTTGAAAAATTAAAAATTGTTTGATCCAAAGGAATACTTGAAATTGCGGGTCTAAATCCATATTCTTGAGCAAATTCTTGGTTTTCTGGTTCGAGAAGGAAAAAAATGTACTGTCCAGCAGCAAACCTCTGCCAACGGTCTATCCATGTTCCATTGAGAATCACAAAAGGATGATCAGCAATTAGTGTTCCACTTTCAGGATATATAGCAACGAGGGGATCATTCCATTTTTTAAGGGCTTTCAGAGAATTATCAATGATAACATTTTCATATATGCCAAAAAATTGTATTGCATCAGGTCCATTCTCAGCTGCCCAAGCACCGAAAAACCCGGTGCTTTTACCATACGCAATAGCTTTAGATTCGATGGTTCTTACTATTTCAATAACAGTCTCATTCTTTAAGTCCTCAATTGTGAGATCTTCAGGTTTTTTACCAGCAGCTTCAGCGAACTCTAAGACAACGGTCATTGTTCCCCCATTACTTAAAAGAGGATCTGGATGTCCATAGTTAAAATCGACCCCTTCTTTTGCCAATCGATAAAGATCCATGAATCCAGTTACTTTATGCTCAGTTAGATAGGATCCCCAACCAGCCACAACTACTGGAGAAAGAACGAGTGGAGTCCAATCTACAGCAACATCATAAGCATTACCAGTCACATTACGCCACTTCGTATTCATATATGGAATCCAAATGCTGGAAGCAGGACTCCAAACTGTCGGTCTCTCACTTCCATCCAAAATCCGGTTTACAGTATCATGGGTCCCCGTAACGATAAGCCTAACATTAACAGAAATATTAAATAATGCTTCAAACCATCCCTCAAATTTAGGTGTAACTTGCTCAATCCACCCTTGTTTTTCACTCGTGTAGAGAAACTCAAACTCGATCTCTGTCGGCATTCCCATTCCACCTTCTTGCGGTCTCCTACTTGAATAAAGCATAGAAACTGCTGAAAACGCAATAAATCCTAACAAAATTCCGGTAAAAAGCAACAGATAACCCCGTCTTACAAACAAAACCTTTCTTCCCTCTTTGATCAATATAGAATACCACCTTAACTGAAAGATTCCATATCATCTTTCACAAACGCAAATATCTATCGTCAAAAGATATACTCAGATTATTATTAAGTTTAACAGATTGTTCCTCTAACATCTTATCAGTACGAGAAATTAGCTTCTAAATCTATCGGCCAACTCTTTCTATCCATAAATTTATATTTAACAAAATTCGTACCGTCAAAGCCATCACATATACCTAACAATGAATGAAAAATAATTCAAATTTCTTTGAATTGATGTTTCAAAGTTATTAAGTACTTTCGATTATTATAACAAAATGGTGACTAAGATATGTCCAAATCCAATATAATGGTGTGGTTGTCAAGACGCGAGGAAAAAAAAGTTTTAAACCTGTGTAAAAAACATCTCGATAAGACAGTTGAAACTGTCAAGGCAATGAGTCAAGTTGTACACTCTTTCTGCGATGAAGATTTTAATGCTTTAGAAGAACATTATAGAAAAACTTTCGATAGTGAACGGGAGGCTGACGAGATTAAACGTCAAATTCTGCATGATGTATCAAAAGGTCCCCTTCACCCAATTGATAGAGAGGAACTCATACGACTCGTATTGACAGCGGACGACATAGCCGAAAATGCAAAGTCGGGAGCTAGAAAATTACGCTTAACATCT
>DAOVAG010000138.1 GCA_030671165.1 Candidatus Bathyarchaeota archaeon
TTTGGAGGTCTACCACGACCTTTTCTTGGCTTGGAAATCATGTCTACTACAATTTCTCTTATTTTATCTCTCATTTCATACGGTACTGCATCAATATCTTTTCTAAGAGTTTCAGCAGAATCCATTACATCAGAAATTATATTAGATGTCTTTCTTCTTGGCATTTTTCATCTAACATACTGAAATTGATAAATAAATTAAACTTTTCGTTATTATTTTAATTTAGACTCAAGGATTTTTATTCAAATAATGAATGTTAAAAAAATTGCATAATATTGTTTATAGCAAGGATAATAAACTATTCTAGTTTGTATTTTGATAATTCAACTTTTTCTATTACACATATATTTAAAAATAATCAACCATTTCCTATAAAATAATCAGATTGACTGAATATTTGTTATTGACTTTTATAATAAATTGGGTCTTAACCAATTTAAAAATCAGTCATATGAAAATAATCATAAAATAATAATTCTAAATAGCATTTAGCTAGTTAAAACAAAGAAAATAATTACAGCAAATAGCGCTCCTACGGTAGTTGCCATTAAGTTAACCATATTATTATCAATAAAGCGAGAGCCTCTAACTCTGATAGTTTTATTTCCACAATGTTTTTTATTTTCAGTAACATTTTGACATATTTTACATTTGAACATACTCTGAATACGAGCGCCAATAAAACTATCAAAAGTACAACCTATCAATCCCGAAATAACTGCAGCTAATAGAATCATTTCATTACCATGATTTCCTATTTTTAAAAGCAAAACAGAAATTCCTATAATTGAACCTCCAAGAAGAGTTCCCATCTCACCCATTGGAGAGATTCCTCCTGAAGTTCCAGCTGGAACTTCCTTTCGAAGATTTGTGATCAACCTAGGTTGATCTTTATTGAGAAGACCAATCTCAGTAGCCAGAGTATCTGCAGTTGCTGTAGATACTGCACCAATAAATCCAAATAAAAAAACTCCTAAAGATGAAAAGCCCCCAGCTACAGCAAATAAAGTCGCGACAACTCCATTTGCAACGATATTCGGCCATGCTCTGGCTCCACCTTTCTCTTGGGCGAAACCCTTTCTTCTTTTCATTTCATATTTGTACTTAGTAAATTGAGCTGAAACTGCATGAAAGATTAGAATAATTACAAACCACTTCCATCCTTCTGGGGGGAATACAAATATCAGAACACCTATGAAGAAAGCAGCAATTAGACCTGAAAAGCTAACAAATTTCAATTTAAATGAGACTGCGCCTAAGATTGAGCAAACAAGTACAGCCTGTATCAATGTGAAAATATTGATTCCCACTAGACTATCAGCCACGAGCTGATAATCATCAAACCTTTATTTTTAATTTTGGTGTAAGAATTGAAGAGCCTTTTATGAGATAGTTTCATTAACATAATTGAGAACGTAGGATCCATGATTTCTTTTTTTGATGTAGGCTTGGTATTATTTGTATACATAATTGTTCTTTTTATAATAATAATCTCTGAATACTTCAGAAAAAAGTTTCAACTCAGTTCGAGGGTTACTAGACAGGCTATACATCTTTTTTCCGGAGATAATATGCTTCTTTTACCTTTCTTTTCAGCACTAATTTATCCTCTAACAATCCCTATTGGTCTAGCTTTATTGACGCTTTATTCTTTTCGTCGCAGTAAAAAAAGCATAATGTCTAGAACAATGATAGTAGATGAATATGATAAATATCATGCTTACGGCCCTCTCTATTACATATTATCAATAATGATACTTCTCATCATAGCTTGGGATATTCGCCATATCGCTATGGCTGCTGTAATGATAATGGCATGGGGAGATGGTGCTGCATCAGTTCTTGGTCCTCGATTCAAGAGGAGACATCTCTATCCAAATTCTAGTAAGAGTCTCGAGGGGTCTATTGCAATGTTCATCTTCGCTATGTTGGGTGCCTCATTGGCTATGATAATTGCTCTGCAATCTGGCTTAATAGTTTCATCAATTACATTATTATTGATTATTTCCTTTATGGGAGCATTAATTGGAACGATTTCAGAAACCTGCTCTATAGGTCCTCTAAAGCCATTTGATAATTTTACTGTCCCAATCTCGGCAGCTGCGATCATGTATATTTTTTCATCTTTTATGTAAATCAAATATTGAATTGTGAATAGGTATAATGAAAAAAGGGAAAGTTTGGGTCTTTTAGGGGGTACTATTATTCAGATTTTATTCATTCTTTTTCTGATCTTTAATTCGCTTTCTTCTTTGAAGATAATATGCTGGTATACCAATTATTACTATCAAAGGTAAAATCGCGATTATCAATATTATTAATCCGCTAATTACTGCGAATAGACCTCTGATTGCAATTTCAAATGTTTCACCCCAGTCCATACCTGGAGGTGTAAATGGTGATGGTGGTTCTCTCAAGCTGACTTTAATCATTGACATGGTAACGTTACGTTCAAGATAATTCAGCTGACCTTGTAAGCTATCAATTTCTCCTCTAATACGAGCTAGCTCCTGTTCGACTTTTAAAATCTCCTCAATAGTAGCTGTCCTGTTTAATAGATCTGCTAGACTTTCTTCCAATATCTTAAGATTCTTCAATCTAGCCTTGAGATCTATATATTGTTCTGTAACATCTTCGCTGGTTGATCTTTCATCTAGGACCTTTCCATAGGTTAAAATGTCATCTATCGTAGAACGGAACCGGTTCTGTGGGATTCTTATAGTGATATCAGCTAGAGCTTGATTTCCGATCATTGATCGAGAAGTCCCAGCAACATATCCATTGTATCCTTCTGCCAATGATCTAATCCTATTTAGTGTTCCATCTATATCATCTGTTTCTAAAGATATGTATCCATTGTAAATTATCATCCTATCTTGGACAGTTACATAGTCTATACTCTCTGAAGCGGGAATTGGAGCAGGTGCTTCTGATATGATTCTTGGTCCTGATGCTGAATCTCCTCTATAGGTTACTACTGGACTATCACTTATCAGAAAAGACCCAACGAAAAATGCTGTTGCAAATACAATGGCGATAGCAATAATCGAGAGTATCAATTTGTTTCTGAACATTTTCATCTCTTAATAGTAACTGGAAATCAGCGATAAAGAGTTAGAGTTTGGAACATCTTGTTCAGATACTAGAACGGCAGATTTTCGTAGTGTTTGAAAGCGTTAATGTCTTCTATGATTTGATGGTTTTACGGTTAAAATATACTTGCATATGTATTTTGAGTATATTCGTTAATTATATCGTATCCAATCTAATACCGTTATCTTGTCTTAGCATGTGTATAATTCTATATGGTTTTGACGGATAGTTCTTTTTTTTAGAAAGATTTTAGATGCTCACACCGATCTTTTTGGAGATTTTTCTTACTGTAAACCAATCTCGGGAACAATTATCTGCAGTAAAGCAACAGAAGATTTGAGGTCACAAGCAAAAGCTGAAAACTTCCAATTGATAGAATACA
>DAOVAG010000223.1 GCA_030671165.1 Candidatus Bathyarchaeota archaeon
TCAGACTTTGCTGTTTGACCGAAAATGTCACTTACATAACTCACCGGTTTTCCAAGGATCTTACCCAATACCTTAGAGTGTTGGTATAATGTGGAGAAATCATGGGATCCTGGTCTACCTTGATGCGCAATTATGACAACTTTTCCACCCTTATCCATCAGTTCTTTTATTGTCTTTGCATGTCTTCGTATTCTAGTATCATCTGTAATTATCTTCTCAGAATCTAGAGGAGAATTGAAATCAACCCTGATGATAATGGTCTTATTTTCGAAGTCAAAATCATCCATAGTTATCAAATTTATCATTTTTATTCCTCATAGCTTTGTTAATCTTCCAACTAAACTAAAATAAGATATAAATTTGATGTTTATAATAACTTCACTTTCACAGATGGGTGATTAAAAGGTTCTTTAAAACTAATAGTTAACTCAAACTTTTTAAAGTAGAGTATTATACATCTTTGCAAAGGAGCTTAATGATATTGACACAAACAAAAGTAGCGATTAATGGATTTGGTAGAATCGGAAGACTCATATTTCGTGCAGTAATGGAAAGAGGAACAGACATCGAGATTGTAGCAGTCAACGATTTAGTTGACTCAAAGACACTCGCACATCTCTTAAAATATGACTCAAATTATGGAAGATTTAAAGGAGAAGTAAAAGCCAAAGATAATTCCATCATTGTTAACGGGAAAGAACTTAAGACTCTTTCAATGCGAGATCCGGCTCAACTACCTTGGAAAGATTTAGATGTATATCTTGTTGTAGAGTCAACAGGTATCTTTAGATCCAAGGAACGTGCATCGAAGCACCTCCAAGCTGGTGCTAAGAAAGTACTTATTTCTGCTCCATCTCCAGATCCTGATATAACAATAGTTAAGGGAATAAACGATCATCTCTATGACGCTAAGAAGCACTCCATAATCTCTAATGCTTCCTGTACCACAAATTGTTTAGTTCCAGTATCTGACGTTTTAAACAAGAATTTCGGGATAAAAGCAAGCCTAATGACTACTGTTCACTCATACACCAATGATCAAAGAATACTCGATTTAGTACATAAAAAACTAGAACGTGCTAGAGCAGCAGCAATCAATATTATACCTACGACTACTGGCGCGGCTGTTGCTTCTACATTAATACTGCCCGAGTTAAAAGGTAAAATGAATGGTCTCTCTCTTAGAGTTCCAACCCCCACTGTCTCAATAGTTGATTTAGTCGCAACCTTAAAAAGAGATGTTACGAAAGAAGAGATTAATAATGCGTTCAGAGAAGCAGCTAAAGGAAGACTCAAAGGAGTCTTAAATTACACTGATGAACCATTAGTTTCCAAGGACTTTGCAGGTGACCCTCACTCGGCCATTGTGAACTGTCTTTCTACCATGGTAGTTGGTGGTAACCTTATCAAAGTGTTAGCTTGGTATGATAACGAATGGGGCTTCTCTTGTAGAATGGCAGAAATGATGGAAACTATCGGTAAACAAAGATAGTTACCTCTATTTTTTTCTTTTTTTATCGCTCAATCCATTTGATCGTTTAAATACTTCCAATTTGAATTATATTTGAGGTTGGGAGCAGTGCAGATCATAGATAGTGATTTGAATCGATTATTAAAGATCTCAAGTGAGATCCGTAGAAAAAACTTTGGGAACACAATCAAGTTTTATGCCCCTAGTTTTCTACATTATCAAAACGCATATTTCAATACACCCAAAAATAATTTCCCTTCAATCTCCATAACCGGTACTTCATGCACCTTAATGTGTAAACACTGTAATACACAAATCTTAAAAACCATGATCCCTGCCACTACTCCAAAGAAGCTTATTGAAGTCTGTCGAAGACTGAGTGAACAAGGCAGTAAAGGATGCTTGATAAGTGGCGGATGCTTACCTGATGGGTCAATGCCTATTGAAAAATTCCTTGGAGCCATTACTCAAGTGAAAAAAGAGTATGATCTAACAATTGCTCTCCATACCGGCATCATAAGTCACAAAGTAGCCAATGGGTTAAAGGAGGCGGGAGTTGATTCTGTATTAATCGATATTATCGGTTCAGACGATACAATCAAGGAAATTTACAATTTGGATGTTACAGTTAAGAATTACGAGGCATCCCTCAAAGCTTTGCATGATTCTAAACACCACTTTATACCGCATGTCATCGTCGGTCTACACTATGGAAAATTGAAAGGTGAACTCACAGCCTTAAAAATGATTGCCAAATACAAACCAAGTGCACTCGTAATAATCGCTCTAACTCCACTAAGAAATACCCTTATGAAAGGCGTTAAACCACCCACGCCTCAAGACATCGCTGAGATTTTAACGACATCAAGAATTATGTTTCCAGACACGCCCATTGCTTTAGGATGTATGAGACCCACTGGGAAGCATAGAATTGAAACAGACAAACTCGCCATCGCGTCCGGAGTCAATGCTATAGCTTTTCCGGATGAGAGTGTTATTGAGTACGCAAAAGCTTCTGGGATTAATATAGAGTTTCTCTCAGTCTGTTGTTCTCAAATCTATGAGAAT
>DAOVAG010000200.1 GCA_030671165.1 Candidatus Bathyarchaeota archaeon
CGTTCAAAAAATTGGAAACGTCATTCTTCACGAGATAAAGGATGAAATCTCTTTTGATACTAAGGAAATAACTGCTAAAATCAATTGGGATAAACGGTTAAACATTATGAGAAATCACACATCTACTCATATCTTGATTGGTGCGGTGCGAAGAGTTCTCGGTGAACATGCTTGGCAGACTGGATCTAAAAATGAATTTTCTATTTCAAGATTAGACATTTCACATTGGACAAGGATTACAAAAGAACAAGAAATGAAAATTGAGATTTTAGCTAACTCTATAGTAATGAAGAATCTCTCTATTGACATCTCTTGGATGCCTAGGGAAGTGGCTGAAAAAAAATATGGATACCGTTTGTATCAAGGAGGTGTTATCCCAGATCGTCAAATTCGTATCGTAAGGATAGGTAATTGGGATGTTGAAGCTTGCGGAGGGACTCATCTTAAATCTACCGGAGAGTTAGGTCTCATAAAAATACTTCACACAGAAAGAATACAAGATGGTGTTGAGAGGATAACCTTTGCTTCTGGTTCCCCAGCAATACAATTCACCCAAGAATTGAATACACATCTTAGTAAAAGTTCAGAGATACTTAATGTACCAAAAGATAAGATTATCGAAGCTACTGAAGATATCGTAGCTAAACTAAAAAACGCTAACCGAGAGATCGCTCAATTGAAAGAGAAATTAGCCGGATATCAAGCAACATTTCTTCTGAAGAAAACTCAAAAGATTAAGAACGTAATTCTCATCGCTCATGAGATTAAAGATTCTGATGTAGATTTCCTCATAAGAACTGCGCGTCTTATAACGAAAAAAGAACCGAAAACAGTAGTCGTTTTATGTACATCCGATGAGACTTTAAGAATAGTGGTGATGGCTGGTGACAAGGCTGTGAAAAGTGGAGTTAACGCTGGACAAATTGTCTCTGAAATGGCTAAAGTCGTAGGCGGTGGAGGAAGTGGTGGAATTACCTTTGCCCAAGGAGGGGGAATTATGGTAGATAAAGTCTCAGAAGCATTATCCTTAGCTACTGAGCTTGTCATAAATCAGGTTACACAGGTGAACCCCTAACTTTGAGAATTAATTGGAAGATCATTGAAAAAAAATGGCAAAATGCTTGGAAAGAATCTAAACTATTCGAGGCTGATCCCAAATCAGAGATTCCCAAGTTTTTCATTACAATTGCATATCCATATCCTAATATGCCATTTCACGTTGGTCATGGTAGACCCTATACTCTAACTGATGTTTATGCACGTTTTAAACGAATGCAAGGCTTCAATGTACTCTTCCCAATGGCTTTTCATTACACTGGAACACCTGTTCTTGCAATAGCCAAACGAGTAGCAGCTAGAGATCCGGTGTTATTAGATGAACTCACTAGGATCTATAAGGTTCCTATAGATGTGATTCAGACTTTCATCTCTCCTCTGAAAATCGCAGCTTACTTCCGTCGTGAAATGAAAGATAGTATGCTCGAAATGGGATATTCAATTGATTGGCGTCGCGAATTTACGACGATAGATCCTCAATATAGTAAATTTATTGAATGGCAGTTCCGAAAACTTCGATCCAAGGGATTAATAACACAAGGCAGTCATCCAGTTGGATGGTGTCCTCATTGTGGGAATCCTATGGGTCAACATGACACTAAAGGAGATGTAGAGCCAGAGATAGATGTAGTTACTATAATTAAATTCAAACTTGAAGATTACTTCCTACCCACAGGGACATTACGTCCAGAAACAATCTTCGGTGTCACTAATATTTGGGTTCGGCCTGATATTGACTATGTCAAAGCTGAAGTTGATAACGACGTCATAGTGATAAGTAGGGAATTCGCTGAAAAATTAAAATTTCTTAATAGAGACGTATCTATTATAGGTTCAGTTTCTGGAAAGAGTCTTGTAGGGCAGTATGTAGAAAATCCACTAACGGGTAATAAAGTTCCAATTCTACCCGCAAAATTTGTTGATCCGAAGAATGCAACCGGAATTGTAATGTCAGTTCCCGGTCACGCTCCCTACGATTACATCGCCTTAGAAGACTTAAAAAATTCTCGATTAACATTTTCAACATCTAATATCATTTTAGAGATCTTAAAACAAATAACACCCATCTCTTTAATAGCATTGAAAGGATATTCAGAATTTCCTGCATTAGATATCTTGGAACAATTTGATACTATAAATCAATTAGACCCTAAACTCGAAGAAGCGACTAAAAAAATTTACAGCCAAGAATTTCACATGGGACGAATGAAGGCAATTTCAGGAATATATGAAGGAATGACCATTTCTGAGGCTAGAGAAAAGATTAATAAAGTTTTACTATCGGAAAATAAAGCCATTCAAGTTTATACCCTTGTAAACCGTCCCGTCTTTTGTAGATGTGGTGCAGAGATTGTCGTTAAAATTCTTGATGACCAGTGGTTTCTCGATTATGGGAATGTTATGTGGAAAGCGAAGGCTTATCAGTGTCTAAATATGATAAAAATCATACCCGATGATCTTCGTACAGAATTTGAGAATACTATTGACTGGCTAAAAGTGAAAGCCTGCGCTCGAAAGCAAGGAATGGGTACTAAGCTACCTTGGGATGCAGATTGGATCATCGAGAGCCTTTCTGATTCAGTAATATACATGAGCTATTACACAATTGCTAAACACATAAAAGAAAAAGGTATTAAAGCTGAACAATTGAATGATGAAGTTTTTGACTATATATTCTTTAATAAAGGAAATTGTCAAAGA
>DAOVAG010000140.1 GCA_030671165.1 Candidatus Bathyarchaeota archaeon
TTGTGGAATAAGCAGATAGATAAGGTTCGTGTTGGGGATGAAGTGGAACTGACGAATTGTTCCGTCTCTCGATTCGCAGGGCAACCTCAATTGAGGCTGAGACGAAAAAGCACAATGTCCGTCATAAACCATCTTCAACGAAAAGCTAGCTAGATTGACCATTTTCCGTATTTCAAAAAGGGTTTAATAGTGTTGTAAAGAATTAAATCGAAAATTGGGCCCTGAAACACTTCTAGGAATACTTATTAATCGTAGCGCGCGCGCTACTAAGAGAAATTAGAATTATTTTTTAATCTAGCTATCTATTTAAATACTTAGATAGATATCTAAGTAATATCCGGTTATAGAGTGAAGCACTTTCCTCGATCTTTAGTTTTTAATTGAAAAACTCATGGAAACTGTTCTCTTACAAATAAATACGCTTTATTTCGGGTAATAAATTTAAGAGGTGATAATAGGTGAGACAATTACGTGTATTGTTCCTTCAGCCGCAACCGTGCATCAGAGCTTTAAAATATGCTATTGGGTTAAAACGCTTTCTTAGAAACGAATTGGAAATTAGTTTTGGATATACTAGACATAACTTGAACCAAATTTATGGTTATGGAAGTGAATATTTTTGACGAGCTAGTCCGATTCAATGGGTCTTTGAAGAAAGAGCTTCATAAACTCGTTGAGAATTTTAATCCCCATATTATTCACAGTCATAATGCGCCTAATACATTAACATTAGCAGCAATAGATTGTGTGAACGATATTCCAGTCATTCACGATGTTCATGAAGTATTATCTGTTCATAACTCTGGGTTTAAAGAAGGTGATGCTGAGGAAACACTAAATAGATACCAATCAGAGGAAAAAAAAGCCAATGAAGAAAGCGATGCGAGGATATATGCTACTGAAGGCATTAAAAGTTATATTGAAAATAGTTATGATGTGGAATCGAATAACAATTTAGTTTTTCTAAATTACCCTTCAAAATCTATGTTTCCCCGATTACTCCCCAAGAAACCCAAAAAAGATGATGAGGTGCATATAGTATATGTTGGGTGTGTAACAAGTGTTGTTGAAGGAAGCCATTACGACCTCCGAAATATCTTTAAACAAATAGCCAATCAAAGGATTCACATTCACATCTATCCTACAATTAACCTCATCACTAAAAGCAATAAAACTTATCAAAAGCTGGCTTCGAGCAATGAATTTATCCACTTCCACAGCCATCTGCAACAAAACGAGCTCTTAAAAAACATAACTCAATACGATTATGGCTGGGCCGGTTTAAATAGCTATAAAAATGGAAAACACTTAGACATCGTTCTACCCAATAAAGTCATGGAATACGTTGCTTGCGGTTTACCCGTCCTTACTTTTAATCATAAAACCATTGCTCACTTCATTGAAAAAAACAGCTTAGGCATTGTCTTAGAGGACGTCAATCAACTGGTTGATCACATAAAAAACACAAACTATTCTACTTTACGTGAGAACGTTCTTAACCGAAGATATAACTTCACGATTGAAAAACAAATACCGAAACTCGTTAACTTCTATGAAAGGATAATTACTCAACACCCAAATAATGATTAAAATTGATATTTGAGGTTAATTATCGATGAATGTTTTATTTCTACGTCCTCAACCTGCTATTCGAAGTATAAAGTATGCTCTCGCTTTCAAAACCGTTAAAGAGAACATTAACATTTATCACGCCTACACGGGAAAAACGTTAAATGAATTATATGGATATGGCGACGAACATTTTATTAAAATGATAAAACTAGATTCGAGAAATCTGCAAAAAGATCTGCAACAAATAGTTAAAGACTATAAAATACATCTCATACATAGTCAAAACGCACCCGACTTCCTAACAAGAAAAGCGATCGAAACGGTACCAAACATACCAACTATACATGAAAACCAAGATTCTATCTCCCTGAGAAAAACTCCTTATAATCCTGGAGCTCACATCCCCACTCAACTAATAGATGAGAAAATATCCAACGAAGAGTGTGATGCAAGGATTCATGTCAGTAATGAACTCTATAAATACATTAGAAACAGATATGGCCCTAAACCTGAAATCATATTCCCCAACTATATTTCAGAATCTTTGATACCAAGGTCTCTCAAAGAAAAATTATCAAAAAGCGATAGACAATTACATATAGTCTATGAAGGAACGTTAGCTAGTTATAGAGGAGATCACTACGACTTACGCGAGATATTCACTCAGATCGCCAGTCACCGATTTCACATTCACATCTATGATTCTCACTATAATACAGACTACCTAGACCTCGCGAAACAAAGTGAATATATCCATTATCATGGACACCTAGATCCACGCGACCTTTTATTAGAAATGAGTCAATACGATTTTGGTTGGTCTGGGTTTAACACCAAGATGAATAAAGAGCATATCGACGTAGCGCTCCCAAATAAATTATTTGAATATATCTCCTGCAGCCTTCCTGTATTATCTTATCGTCACAAAGCCCAAAAGAAGTTTATCGAAACAGAAAACGTTGGATTAACCTTTGGTACAATAAACGAAATGGCTTCTCAACTAAAAAACGAAGAGAAAATCGCACAAATTCGAAGAGAAGTCCTAAGTAAACGTTATGAATTTACTGTAGAAAAAAACATTGACAAACTAATCCACTTTTATAAAGAGGTTGTCGCTTCCAACTCTAAAAAACATCGAGGAGCTAGCTACCAATCTTTTTTTTAAATAACTGTCTTACCCCTTCTTCGCGTTTATCCGTACCCATTTTTTCGTTATCAAGTCCTTTATCGGTCTGTCTTCTTCAAATTGAATCGTTTTCTAATCGAATCCTAATTTTTTGCCATATTCTTCAAGCGCACTATTCAGATATCTGGTTTTCGAATCCATTCGTTGATCTTTTTGCAGCACAAGCACGCGTGTTAGCCAAGTAAAAAAGTTGTTGTATACTCATATTAGGTCATTTCTTTGAGTTTGTCGAGGCTTTCCAGTATTTGATCCATCTTTTTCTTGAATGTTCGATGTTCTTTTGGGTAGGTTTTGAGAGTGTCTATAATCTCTTTTTGTAGTTGATCGCTTATTTTCGATGTCCTAGTTAAAAGAATGTTAATCACGTCAGTTGGTTCAAGTTTGCCTTTTGATTCAAGAGCTGAGTACGCTATTTTGATGATGTGTAGACTCATTTTTGATAATACTTCGAGATAACATGCAAGCCTTTGATTTTTAGGATAAATCTGTCTGGTTAGCGCGCGCGTCTCTTCTTCTTATTTACCAGCCAACACTGGGTTTAGAAGCCCTTTTTTACCGTTAAAACAGTAGCGGTTAAACGAGTACAAATGTATCTGATTATAATTATTGGCGGGCCCGGAGGGATTTGAACCCTCGACCTTCGGGTTTCCCCTAAAGCGTTAAG
>DAOVAG010000221.1 GCA_030671165.1 Candidatus Bathyarchaeota archaeon
GTTTCGATAATTATTCATAAAGTATTATTTCAATATGGTTGGTATTTAGTTATCTCAGGTTCGCTATCAATATTAATGATTACCGCCGGCTCAACTGGATTATTTGTATTAGGTTACCCCGTCTATCGAAAAAAGCAAGAAATATTAAAAGTTGAAAATGGTTTAGTTTACACCCTAAGTCACATGGCTATTCTCTCAACTTGTGGTATGGCAATTGAAAATATTTTTGAGCAGATAGTAGAAGTTGAAGAAAACCCCTCTATTCGAAGTTTAGCAAAGAAATTCATCATAGATCTTAAAATATTCGGATATGAAGTCCCAGCTGCTCTGGAGGATATCTCGAAAAGAAGCGCTTCAAAAGATATAAAAAAAATATTAAACAGCATAAATAACAACATCCAAACTAGTGGAGATCTGTACGATTTACTCAGATTTGAAGTAGACAACCAACTGCAGATGAAAAAAGATAATTTAAAGCGATTCATGGGTACGCTAACCTATTTAGGAGAGATCTATGTTGCACTCTTGATAATGGCTCCAATTTTATTCATTGTTATGATAACAATTTTATCTGTGTTAGGCGGTGGATCTTCCACTAATGCATCAATTCCTCAACTTTTACTTATCGTGTTTTTTGGCATACCCATTGTAGGTACCGGGTTTATCATTATTTTGGATACCATGATAGGAGGAGATCAATAATATACTTCAATTTAAAATCTAGAATTGCAGTCAGCGCCGTCTCCATTTCTGTCGCTCTAGTATTAGTCATAATAAGTTTCACACAAGGTCTATATTTACCGACAGCACCATATATTATTCCTACATCACAAAAACTCAACAACTATTTTTCTCTAGTTATTTTAATTTGCTTATTATCACCTGCAATTATGGAGTTTAATAATTCACGGGTAAGACGTGGAATTGACTTGAACACGCCTAGACTTCTTAAGGACTTAACCGAGGCAGTTAAGTCAGGATTACCCCTTTTCAGGGCCCTAGAAGAAGCGTCCATTCGCGATTATGGTCCCATATCAAAACCCTTGGAATCTGCGATGGTTAAATTCCGCTTAACCTTAGACCTAAATGAATCCCTACGGTGGCTAGGAAAGAAATTAGATCGTCCCTCAATTAAGCGGATGTGTGCAATATTAATCGGCGCCAACCAAACTGGGGGAGATATCGTAGACGTCCTAATTACTAGCACAAGCATGATCACCGACCTGATCGAATTTAGGGAAGATAGGTATTCGCAAATGAAGCCCTACACGTTTATAGTGTATTTTGGGACCACCATTTTTGTCATTATTTCGTGGCTGATCCTAGTTAGGTTTATTAGTCCATTAGCAGCTTCAACGACTGATCCCTTAATAGCGCAATCAAATGTTTTCACCAATATTTTAGATGTAAATTTCTACAAATCTATTCTTTTCTGGGCAACGATGTTTGAAGCAATATTTGGTGGATTAGTTGCGGGAAAAATAACGGAAGGAAGAATAAACTCGGGTTTAATACACTCGGTGATACTTGTCTCTATTACCATTATATTTTTCAATCTGTTTACGGTGTAAGATCACTGATGAGTGAGGATAATATCAATACGCTTACAGAAGAAGAAATCTTTTTTCTCACTTTAATTATAAATAGAGGTATAAAAGAAGTTAAACCAATAATTGGAAATAAAGGGATACAATATGAGGGTCTAGACTATATATTAAATGAAAAAAATTATGACTGGGATAAAATATCAGATATGTTAAAAACAATTGTTAAAAAAGGGATAATTAATAAGAAGGAGTATGAGAAATTTTTATTATGCCCAAAATGTGGTTCACCTAAAGTTTATACAAAATACTCATGCCTAAAATGCGAGTCAACACACATTACCAATATGAGAATAGTAGAGCACCCGTTTTGTGGTTTTACAGGTTCTTTGGATTCTTTTCGAAAGGGTTCAGATCTAATTTGTCCAAGATGTAATAATAAAGTAGCCTCGAGCGCGAGCGACGTAAACCTAAAGAGTAAACGCGCGCGCAAGAGCTTTTATAAAATAATTGGCTCGACATTTGAATGCGATAAATGTGGATGGAAATCTGATAGACCTGATATATTACATAGTTGCACTGAGTGTGGATCAAATTTTAGTTATAAAAACTCTAATTATGAAAGCATTTTCAGTTACGAGATCCCAGAGAAAATAATCAAAGAACTACGAAAATCTAAAGAAATCACAATTCTCATAGTTGAGGATAACGATGACGATGCAGAGATACTTACGAGGTATTTAAATAAACATAAAGAGTTCAGTATTTCCCGAGTTTCTAGAGGAGAAGAAGGTTTAAAGAGGATAACAGAAAATATTTTTGACATAATATTGCTCGACTACGGACTCCCCGATATGACTGGTATTGATTTTCTAAAAAAAATGAGAGAAGCTGGAGTTATATCCTCTGTTTTAATTTTAACAGGTAGGGATGATCGTAACAGTGCTGTAGAGTCAATGAAACTAGGCGCTTCTGATTATCTAGTTAAATCCGATGAAGAGTACAAAATAAT